>CAZTHV010000434.1:0-2571 GCA_964613165.1 uncultured Marmoricola sp. | reverse complement strand
AGTCCACCAGCACCCACCGACAGAAACGCCTCTGTTGAGGGCGAAAGTCTAGACCGGTGACCTGCGCTGGGCGACCGGCGCGCCGCCGGCCGAGCGACGACGAGCCGTGCAGGGGCACCCCGGCCCACCATCTCGACGATCAACCCGGTCTCATGCCTCTCCGGACGCAGCCGCCCCGCGGGGACCCGAGCCCGTCCAGCACGGTGGTAGTCGACGCGGAAGACGGTGGACCGTGGCGAGAACGGTCAGTGGACCAGAGGTTTCCGGGTCTGCAGCGAGGGAAAGTAGCTGACGTCGCTGTCCGCGGGTCATCGCATCGTGGCGCCCCTACGCCCATATTTCGCTGTTCTCCGGGAGTCTGCCTGCCGAGTGGGGTGGCGAGGCACACACCGGCGCACGGGCCGGCGCTCGTAGACTGGGGGACACCCCCTGTCGGATCTGACCGGGGGCTCTCGTGCTGTCTGGACAAGGAGTCCCGCTTGCGTCTCGCCGGCTTGGCCGATGCCGTTCTCACCGCCCCCGTGCTCGCCGAGGCCATGGCGCAGGCGGCCGAGAATCGGATGCCCACCGCGGAGCTGACCGGCCCTCCGGCGCTGCGCCCGTTCGTGGTGGCCGGCCTGGCCCGGACCGGCCGGACGGTGCTGGTGGTGACCGCGACCGTCCGCGAGGCGGAGGACCTGGTCGAGGAGCTCGCCGACCTGGTGCCCGCGGGTAGCCTGGCGCTCTACCCGGCCTGGGAGACGCTGCCGCACGAGCGGCTGAGCCCGCGCAGCGACACCGTGGGCCGGCGGCTCGCGGTGCTGCGCCGGCTGGTGCACCCCGGAGACGGCGGCCGGCCCGATGACAAGCCCGGCGACAAGCCCGGCGCCAGGCCCGATGACAGGCTGAGCGTCATCGTCGCGCCGGTGCGGTCGGTGCTGCAGCCCCAGGTCAAGGGGCTCGCCGACCTGGAGCCGGTCGAGCTGGTGCCCGGCCAGGAGATCGAGATCGACGCGCTCGTCGAGCGGCTCGCCGCTGCGGCGTACGACCGGGTCGACCTGGTCGAGAAGCGTGGTGAGTACGCCGTCCGCGGCGGCATCGTGGACGTCTTCCCGCCCACCGAGGAGCACCCGCTGCGGGTCGAGCTCTTCGGCGACGAGGTCGACGAGATCCGCAGCTTCGCCGTCGCCGACCAGCGCACGCTGGAGGTCCGCGACCGGCTCTGGGCACCGCCGTGCCGCGAGCTGCTGCTCACCCCGGAGATCCGCCGGCGCGCGGCCGCGCTCGGCGAGGCACATCCCGAGCTGCGCGAGATCACCGAGCGGCTCGCCGAGGGGATGGCGGTCGAGGGCATGGAGTCGCTCACGCCGGCGCTGGTCGACGAGATGGAGCTGCTGGTCGACCTGCTGCCCGAGCAGGCGCACGTGCTGGTCCTCGACCCCGAGCGGGTCCGGACCCGGTCCCACGACCTGGTGGCCACCTCCGAGGAGTTCCTGCAGGCGAGCTGGGCCGCCGCCGCGAGCGGGGGACAGGCGCCGGTCGACCTCGGCGCTGCTTCGCTGCGCTCGCTGGCCGAAGTCCGCGCGGCGGCACTCGACCACGGCCAGGCCTGGTGGAGCGTCAGCCCGTTCGGCCTGGGCGACGACGGTGCCGGAGACGAGCCCGGAGACGAGCCCGGAGATGAGCTCAGGGACATGCCCGGCGCGGTGGTCGGCGCCGTGCCGGTCGAGCCCTATCGAGGCGCCATCGATGCGGTCGTGCGCGACGTGCGCGACCACCTCGAGCGGGGACGGCGCGTGGTGATCGTCCAACCCGGTCACGGCCCCGCCCAGCGCACCGTCGAGGTGCTCGGCGAGCACGACATCCCGGCACGGCTGGTCGAGCGGGCCGGCCAGGCGGGCGAGGCCCCCGGCGTGGTCGAGGTCGCCCAGGGGGTGCTCGTCCACGGGATGGTCCTCGACGACCCGGCGCTGGTGGTGCTCACCGGCGAGGACATCTCCGGTCAGCGGGCCTCCACCCGCGACATGCGGACGATGCCGACCCGGCGCAAGAAGCAGATCGACCCGCTGGAGCTCGAGCCCGGCGACTACGTCGTCCACGAGCAGCACGGCGTCGGCAAGTTCCTGGAGATGCGCCAGCGAGAGGTGCACGGCGCGATGCGCGAGTACCTCGTCCTGGAGTACGGCGCCAGCAGGAGGGGGCATCCCCCGGACCGGCTCTACGTCCCCGCCGACGCGCTCGACCAGGTGACCCGGTACGTCGGTGGCGAGCAGCCCAGCCTGGACCGGCTCGGCGGTACCGACTGGGCCAAGCGCAAGGGTCGCGCCCGCAAGGCGGTGCGTCAGATCGCCGCCGAGCTGATCAAGCTCTACGCCGCCCGACAGGCCACGAAGGGACACGCCTTCGGCCCGGACACTCCCTGGCAGCGCGAGCTGGAGGACGCCTTCCCGTTCCACGAGACCCCCGATCAGCTCTCGGTCGTCGAGGAGGTCAAGGCGGACATGCGGCAGGTCGTGCCGATGGACCGGCTGGTCTGCGGCGATGTCGGCTACGGCAAGACCGAGATCGCCGTGCGCGCGGCGTTCAAGGCCG
>CAZTHV010000433.1:0-2573 GCA_964613165.1 uncultured Marmoricola sp. | reverse complement strand
CCCAGCTCCGGGGCCAGGCCCTCCTTGAGCTCGGTGATCGAGGTGCTCAGGATGCCGGCCAGCCGAGCACGCCCGGCGTCGTCGAGCGGCGCGGCCTTCACCTCCTCCAGCAGCATCCGGATCATGCTGCCGATGCGCATCACCTTGGCCGGCTCCTCGACCAGATTGCCCGGCGAGTCCCCGTCCGCCTCTGGGTCGCTCGCCATCGCCTGGGCGGGTGCGCCCTGCGGGTCGACGATGAGGATGCGCGGGTCGTGCGGGGTCTCAGGGTGCTCAGAGGACATGGTCCCGACCTTAGTACGGCGTATCGGACGGCTGTGGGCCGCTGGGGCCGGTAGGGATCACAGGTTCGCCTGTGATCCGCGCACTTCGGAGGCGTTGCAATGCCTCCGAAGCGACACAATCACAGGTGAACCTGTGATTCGTCTCCACCCACCCGGAGCAGCACCTTGCCCGTGTGCGACCCGCTCTCCAGCAGCGCGTGGGCGGCCGGCGCCTCCTCCAGCGGGACTTCGGCGTGCACCATCGTGCGGATCGAGCCGTCCTCGACCAATGGCCAGACCTGCTCCTCGACGGCGCGGCAGATCGCCGCCTTGGCCTCCGCGGACCGGGTGCGCAACGAGGTCGCGGCGATGGCGCCGCGCTTGGCCAGCAGGCCGGCGATGTCCAGCTCCGCCTTGGCCCCGCCCTGCATGCCGATGATCACCAGGCGCCCCTCGGTGGCCAGTGCGCGGACATTGCGGTCGAGGTACTTCGCGCCCATGTTGTCGAGGATGACGTCGGCGCCGCCGATCCCCGCGACGATCTCGGCGAAGTCCTCCTCGTGGTAGTCGATGGCTCGCGCGGCCCCGAGTGAGCGGCACAGCTCGAGCTTCTCCGCCGACCCTGCGGTCGTGACGACGCGGGCGCCGAGCGCTGCGGCGAGCTGGATGGCGAACGAGCCGATGCCTCCGGCGCCACCGTGCACCAGGAAGGTCTCGTCCGGTCGCAGGTGGCCGACCAGCATCACGTTGGACCACACCGTGCAGGCCACCTCCGGCAGCGACGCGGCGGTGGCCAGGTCGACGCCGGCCGGCACGCGCATCAGCTGCCCCGCGGGGACGGCGACCTTCTCGGCGTACCCGCCGCCGGACAGCAGTGCGCACGCCTCGTCACCCACCGACCAGCCGCTGACGCCCGGGCCCACGGCCGCGACCAGGCCCGAGCACTCCAGGCCGATCACGTCACTGGCGCCCGGTGGCGGTGGGTAGAAGCCCCGCCGCTGGAGCAGGTCGGCGCGGTTGACCGCACTGGCGACGACGTCCAGGACGACCTCGCCCGGACCGGGCTCGGGGTCCGGCAGCTCGGCGATTGTCAGGGCCTCCGGCCCTCCGGGCGTGGGTACGACGACGGCGCGCATGCGGCCAGACTAGGCCCGCCCGGCGCGCGTCGGATCAGGCGTCGACGGAGTCGAGCTCGTCCTCGACCTCGGGGTCGTCGTCCTCGTGCTCGAGCTCGTCGGCCGACTTGTCCCACCGTTGAGCCAGGTCCATCGCCGCCCCGGCGAGCCGCTCGGTCTCGTCGGCATCGCCGCCGGCGCTGGCCGCGGCGTAGCCGAGCAGGAAGGTGCTGATCGGCGCGGCCGGCCGTTCGACGTTGTGGGCAGCATCCCTGGCCAGGTCCAGGATCAGGGCCTCGTCCAGCTCGACCTCGATGTCGAGGACGTCGCATAGCTCGTCGATCCAGTCGTGGAGGTTCACCCGACTACCTTCACCCACGCCCGAGGACGGTGCAAGCCGTACTGACTAGTCACCCAGCAGCCGCCGCAGCTCCAGCAGGTCGTCCCAGGTGTCGACGTCGCGGGCCTCCTGGCCGATCGTGGGGACCTCGGTGAGCTCCAGGCCACTGAGCAGCCGGCGGACGGGGAGGCCCTGCTCGTCGTCGTACGCCGGCCGGTTGCGCTCGATCGCCGCGACGGCGTACACCCCGCACAGGTGCTGCCGCCGCCCGTCGCCGTCCACGAGCACGGCGCCGTCGGCGCCCGAGGAGAGGCCGGCGGAGAGGGTCAGCCGGCGGATCGTCGCGGCGGTCACCAGCGGCATGTCGACGGCCAGGGCGACCAGCCAGCGCGGCGGCCGTGGGAAGCCGCGCAGGCCGGCGAGGAGCGCCGCCGCCGGCCCCCCGCCGACGGGGTCCTCGCGGAGGAAGGTCACCGGCCTGCTGGCGGGCGTGGCATCTCCGACGACGACCACCTCGGGCACGTCGGTGAGGGCGGCGAGGGCGTGCTCCAGCAGCGTGGTGCCCCCGAGCTCGATCGACGCCTTGCCGACGCCGCCCAGGCGCACGGCCCGACCGCCGGACACGATGACGGCGCCGAGCGTGCCGGCGGCGGTCATCGCACCCATCCTTGCCCCATGCCCGGCAGTCTGGCACCGGCTGGCACCCTGGGAGCATGACCCCCGCCGAGCAACGTCCAGCCGCCGCCTCGCTGCGAGTGCTGCTCTGGCAGCGCGCCGCCTCGCTGGAGAGCGAGGAGAACCGCGATGCCCTGCGCCGGCTCCCTGGCCTGGTGGCCGAGCAGGGCGGCGCGGACC
>CAZTHV010000432.1:0-2576 GCA_964613165.1 uncultured Marmoricola sp. | reverse complement strand
GCCAGCGCCAGCGCGTGGAGATCCTCAAGGTGCTCTACCGCGGCGCCCGGATCATCATCCTCGACGAGCCGACGGCGGTGCTGGTCCCGCAGGAGGTGGACGCGCTCTTCGCCAACCTGCGCGAGCTGCGTGCCTCCGGTCACACCATCCTCTTCATCTCCCACAAGCTCGACGAGGTCCTCGCGATCGCCGACGACATCACCGTGATGCGTCGCGGAGCGACCGTCGGCGAGGCCGACCCCAAGACCGCCACCAAGCATCAGCTCGCCGAGCTGATGGTCGGCTCGGAGCTGCCGTCGCCGGAGACGGAGGAGTCCACCGTCACCGACCAGGTGATGCTGGAGCTGCGCGACGTCGGCCTGGTCGACGAGCGCGGTCGCGAGCTGCTCAAGGACATCGACCTGGTCATCCGCAAGGGCGAGGTGCTCGGCGTCGCCGGTGTCGAGGGCAACGGCCAGTCCGAGCTGGTCGAGACGATCATGGGGATGCGCAAGGGTTCTGGATCGATCACCCTGGATGGCCGTCCCATCCAGCGCTGGGACACCCGTGACCGGCGTGAGGCCGGCATCGCCTTCATCCCCGACGATCGCCACCGGCTGGCGCTGGTGCTGGACGCGCCGCTATGGGAGAACCGGATGCTCGGCCACCAGACCGCCGAGCCCTCCAGCAGCCGCGGCTTCATCACCCGGCGCGCGGTCAAGGCCGACACCGAGCGGATCGTGGCGGAGTACGACGTGCGCACCCCCTCGATCAACACCCACGCCCGTGCTCTCTCCGGCGGCAACCAGCAGAAGCTGATCGTCGGCCGGGAGCTGAGCAGCGACCCGGTCCTGCTGATCGCCTCGCACCCGACCCGGGGCGTCGACGTCGGCGCCCAGGCGGCGATCTGGGACCACATCAAGCGCGCCCGCCGCGCGGGTCTCGCGGTGCTGCTGATCTCCGCCGATCTCGACGAGCTGATCGGCCTGTCCGACACGATCGAGGTGATCCTCCGCGGCGAGCTGGTCGGCCGGTTCGATCCGCAGACGGTCACCCCGCAGGAGCTCGGCTCGGCGATGACCGGTGGCCGCGACGAGAAGGGCACGGCATGAGCGGCGTGAGCCCGGGCGCCATGCTCCGCTCGGTCGTCCAGGCGCTCGCCGCGCCGGTGATCGCGCTGCTCGCCTCGATGCTGGTGACCAGCGTCGTGGTGATCATCGCCGGTGCCTCCGTGGGCGACTTCTGGGACGTGATGCTGAGGTGGCCCAGCCACCGCAACATGGTCAACATCGTCAACCAGAGCTCGATGATCTTCCTCGCCGCGCTGGCCGCGGCGATCGGCTTCCGGATGAACCTGTTCAACATCGGCATCGAGGGGCAGTACACGCTCGCGGCCTACACCGCAGCCATGGTGGCCGGACTCGCGCTGGCGCCGGGCAAGCTGAACATCCTGCTCGCGCTGCTGGTCGCGATGGCCACCGGAGCCGCGTGGGCGGGCATCGCCGGCGTCCTCAAGGTGACTCGGGGCGTCAGCGAGGTCATCTCCACGATCATGCTCAACGCGATCGCCGGGACGATCGTGGGCTACCTGCTCTCCAACCACGGGCAGCAGTACGGCCAGGGCCGGCGGACCACGCCGATCCCGGAGTCCAGCCAGCTGGCCGGGTGGACCCCGTGGGCGCCCGGAGACGGCGCCATCTGGACGCTGGTCATCGTGGCGGTCATCGCCGGCATGACCATGTCGGTGGTGATCAACCGGACCACCTTCGGCTTCGACCTGCGTGCCACCGGCGCCAACGAGAGCGCGGCGGTCGCCTCCGGGGTCAAGGTCAAGCGGATGGTGGTCGTCTCGATGCTGATCTCCGGCGCGATCGCCGGGCTGATCTGGATGCCTGCCCTCTTCGGTGGGGCCGACTACTACGGCCCGCCGTTCCAGCGGCTGCTCGGCTTCACCGGGATCGCGGTCGCGCTGCTGGGCCGCAACCGGCCGCTGGGCATCTTCTTCGGCGCGGTGCTCTTCGCCTGGCTCTCCGAGCAGGCCAACCCGCTCGGCCTGATCGCCGACATCTCCCCGTCGGTCGTCCAGATCACCCAGGGCGTGGTCGTCCTCGCGGTGGTCATCGCCTACGAGGTGGTCCGCCGCTGGCGCCAGGCCCACGAGCAGCGTGAGCTGCGGGCCCAGCTCGACGGGGAGCACCAGGACCCGCCACCGGGTGGCGACGCCACCGAGGCGGTGAGGGCGTGAGCACGCTGGTGACCGCACCCAAGGCGCCGCAGGCTCCCGGCCGGGGCACGACGCTGAGCCGCACCCAGATCTATCTGGTGATCGGCCTGATGGCGCTCACCTCGGTGGCCACGGTCCGGGTGCTGACCGGGGCGCACGAGATCGACTCGACCGGCAGCCTGCGGGCAGCGATCATCGCGACCTGCCCGATCCTGCTGGCCGCGCTCGGCGGTCTGTGGAGCGAGCGCAGCGGCGTGGTCAACATCGGTCTTGAGGGCCAGATGCTGCTGGGCACCTGGGGCGGCGCCTTCTTCACCTACTTCTTCAACCCCTGGATCGGCCTGCTCGGCGCGATCGCCTTCGGCGTTCTGGG
>CAZTHV010000431.1:1053-2580 GCA_964613165.1 uncultured Marmoricola sp. | reverse complement strand
TAAACGATGGTTGAGAATGTTGGCGCTTGTTGCGCGATTTATTTTTAAGTATGATATCACCAAATGCTTTTTAGCTCTGCTGCTTCGAGACGGTCTACCTTTATGTTTGCCGTCGAGCTGAGAGCGAGTCCTGTCTTATCCCGGGATAATATCCGGGGCAAAATCAGGCTGAATTCCCCCCCTCCAGCAAAAACCTCTATCGAGGTACGGTCTATCAGAATTTCAAGGTCGAGGGCACGACCACCTCTATTATTGTTGCCATATAGTTCCGTATAAATAATTTTTTGTGAAGCAGTATCAATAATCGGATTGCCGTCCAGTAGCAACTGCGTAAGATCACCACCGGATAGCCTCAGTTTAACGTGCAACTCATTGCCACGAAGCAATCGAAGGGTTTCGTTAATACCCCTCCGATCCGAAGAATTCCAACTAATTCTTCTTTTATGCAACGATTTGATTTCTTCAATTGGCTCTGAAAACATCTTTATCCCGCTGTCCGTCGTTTTAAGTGTTAATCTGGTAGGGAATGTCATCATCATATTAAAAGGCATGCCCGGGTGAGCTATCTGTCCCCACCCAATCTGAATACGACGTCCGTCTTTTTCAGGAATATTATTGAAAGTCTGGGCAGCGTACATCTTCCCTTTAAAAAAATGTTGTTTGGCCGACTCGGGAGTAAACTGTCTGCCGTCAAATCCACCGATTAAGTATTCACCGCTGGCACCGTATATTACCCACTTTTTATTGTTTACGTTGCCATCAACGGCAAGCTCAAATAATTCAGGACACTCCCAGAAACCGGGAAGATGGCTTAAGTAGACCCACTCCTTTAAATTATCCGAATTATAAAATGAATGACCCTTCTTTTCAAAGAGAATCATCACCCATTTATTTGAAGCATCATGCCAAAAGATTTTTGGGTCGCGGGAGTCGGGCGAATTATCCCATCTTCCTTTGCTGTTGATAACAGGATTCCCCCTATATTTTTCCCAGGTGCGCCCTTTATCATTACTGTAAGCGATACATTGGGTTTCAATATCACCATGTGCTGTGTAAGCGGCAACCAGCGGTTTCTCTTTGCCGGTCTGAAAGGCCGAAGTATTATTGACATCCACAACTGCGGATCCGGAAAACATAGCTCCCAGTTCGTCCGGGTGCAAAGCCGGGGCAATCTCCTCCCAGTGAATCAGGTCCCTGCTAACGGCATGCCCCCACGTCATATTATCCCATTCGGTTTCGTAAGGGTTATGCTGGTAAAATAGATGGTATTCGCCGTTGTAATAAACCAATCCGTTGGGATCATTGTTCCATCCTCTTTTAGAGGTAAAATGAAACCTGGGCCGGTTCGTTTCTTTATACAGGCTATCGGACCCGGCAATTTTATCGTCCTGATAGATCATATCGAGACCCTTCAGGTGGGTTGGAAAATTAAGGCGGATCGTTTTGCCTTTGTATGCCGAAACATCAGCAAACACCCAGTAGTCGGTCTTGTGCTTAATTAAGCGAACATTGAAATACCTGTCCTGC
>CAZTHV010000431.1:0-1043 GCA_964613165.1 uncultured Marmoricola sp. | reverse complement strand
CATCGAAGGTCATCCGCTGGCGATCGGCAGATTGTTGAATGGGAATATTAAGATACTTTTTCGTTATCAGTATCTCTCGACTCGCATTCTGCGCATACGATGCAATACCCGTAAAAACAAGAATCGTTAAAAGTGATTTTTTCATTTGTTTTAGTTATTAGAGCTATTTTGTTTAATCAACGTGTATATTCTTCCTATTCTACCGGCACTCACTACATTAGGTTTATATTAGTATAATAGGTCTCAATAATGTACTTCTTAAATAGTCAAACACGCCGCCTATTTTATCCGGTGCATTTTCTCTGTTTCCATTAATTCCAACGATTTCCCTTTGGTTTCAGGCATCAGAAACCATACAAAAACCAGTTGAAGCACCATCATGCATCCGAAAAAGGTAAACGTATTACCTCCGCCAACCCTTTCGGCCAGGTAGGGAAAACTAAAAGCAATAATGGCCGCCATAATCCAATGTGTAGAGCTACCCAACCTCTGGCCCTGTGCCCGCACGTAATTGGGAAATATTTCAGAAATAAAAACCCAAATAACTGCGCCTTGAGAAAATGCGAAAAATGCAATGAAAGTCATCATATAAAAAGGCACGTAAAACCCCGATAGCGATCCTGAATAAAACGTAAATGCCACCATAAATAAAGAAGCAATCAAACCCAGGGAACCTATTAACATTAAAGGGCGTCGTCCGATCCTGTCTATAAAACCAATAGCAAGCAGTGTAAATATGAAGTTTATTACCCCTATGCCAACGGTAGAAAGAAGTGACGATTGAGCACCAAGACCGGTCATCTCAAATATTCGCGGCGCATAATATATAATGGCATTTATTCCCGACACCTGGTTAAAAAATGAGAAAAGCACAGCCAGCATAATCTGCATGTTATAATTTCCGGAGAACAGACCATCTTTTTTTTGTTTGCCATCGCCTGCCCGTTGTGTATGCTGAATAGCTGCAAGTTCCTGGTCGCAGTTCAATGGGTCAATCATTTTTAATATTTCCAGCGCTCTCTTTGTGTCGCCCTTCCTTAATA
>CAZTHV010000430.1:1712-2594 GCA_964613165.1 uncultured Marmoricola sp. | reverse complement strand
CTATAATATTTTGGATGGCAAATGTCGGGTTTTAATTTAAATTTCAATATTCACCACCATCCGAACTTTTTTAAAGGCAGAATAAAAGCCCGGATGTTTACAAAATTTGCTATATTCGGTTAATCGGTTGCTTTTACATGCCCTTTCATGTGAAGCAACCTTTTTTTGTTACTTAATTAACTGCTATGACCGGTCATCAACTTTTTGAAAAGTATAAAACCCGGCCCGGAACCTGGGATGAAATGTGCCATAATGGTAAAATTCGTGCACAGTATGGGCAGGTATATAACGACCTCAGTAAATTCCAAACAGAAGTACTGCAGCAGAAAGACAGGCAGGCAGGTGAGCTTTTTATGAACCAGGGCGTTACTTTTACCGTATACAGCGATGATGCGGGCATTGAAAAAATTTTTCCCTTCGATATCATTCCCCGTATATTAACCAGTACCGAATGGTCGCATATAGAGCAGGGTATCAGGCAAAGGCTAAAGGCCCTGAATCTTTTTCTTAAAGACGTCTATTCCCGGCAGGATATTATAAAGGATAAGATTATTCCTGCCGGTTTGATCGCTTCATGCCCCCAGTACACAAGGGAAGTGTTCGGTATCGGTGTTCCCCACGACCTGTATGTTCATATATCCGGCATTGATCTTATCCGGAGCCAGGATGGAACATTTTATATTTTAGAAGATAACCTGCGCACTCCTTCCGGCGTATCATATATGCTGGAGAACCGGGAAACCATGATGCAGCTCTTTCCGGAGTTGTTTCAGCAGATCAAGGTGCGCCCGGTCGAGAACTATCCGCAATTGCTGCGTCAATCGCTGTCGGCTGTTGCGCCGCGCGGTGTCAAAGACACGCCGACGGTGGCGGTGTGCTCCG
>CAZTHV010000430.1:1437-1702 GCA_964613165.1 uncultured Marmoricola sp. | reverse complement strand
TGTTAACCCCGGGAGTGTATAATTCCGCGTATTTTGAGCATACCTTCCTGGCAAGGCATATGGGTATTCCATTGGTGGAAGGCAGGGATCTGGTGGTGGATAATCATAAAGTATACATGAAAACCACATCCGGTTTACAGCAGGTACATGTGCTTTACCGGAGAATTGATGATGAGTATCTTGATCCGCTGGTCTTTAAGCCCGATAGTACACTCGGAGTAGCAGGGCTCATGAGCGCCTACAGGAAGGGAAATGTGGCGGTCGT
>CAZTHV010000430.1:0-1427 GCA_964613165.1 uncultured Marmoricola sp. | reverse complement strand
ATTCAGGTCGGAAAGCGCTTTAGGAGTGCCGGGTCTGATAAGTGCATACCGCAAAGGTAATATCGCTATTGTAAATGCAGTAGGTAACGGAGTGGCCGATGATAAAGCCATATATGCCTATGTTCCGGATATGATTAAATATTATCTTAACGAGCAAACGATTTTACCCAACGTACCTACCTATGGTTTGGAGAATGCCGATGCGCGGCAATATGTATTCGACCATATCGAAAATATGGTGATTAAGCGAACCAACCAATCCGGCGGCTATGGAATGGTAATGGGAAATACTGCCAGCGAAGAAGAGCTCCGCGAAATAATGTCCGTGATCCTTGAAACGCCCCGCGAATTCATTGCACAGCCCATCATAAAGCTATCAACGGTGCCCTGTTTTATTGATGGAAAATTGCAGCCCCGCCATGTTGACCTCCGGCCTTATGCACTTTGCGGCCCCGAGGGAATAAAAGTGGTGCCGGGCGGCTTAACAAGAGTGGCCCTCCGGGAAGGATCGCTGGTGGTAAATTCATCGCAGGGTGGCGGTAGCAAAGATACCTGGGTGGTGGATTTGTAACCAGGTGTTTTCTCATGAAACCCGGATGCAAAGCTGTTTATTAAAGATTACAAACTAATATCGGAATTTATTATGCTTAGTAGAATTGCAGATTCATTATTCTGGCTGAACCGGTATATGGAAAGAAAGGACTGCCTGGTGAGGGTTATCCGTACCCATTATATCTTATCTTTTGATTCCCACCTCAGCACGGATTTTTCCTGGAAAGATGTAATCAGCCTGTTCTCATCAGAACCAGCGGCTGCCGCAGAATGCGGGCAAAATGCAACGGCTGCTTTAAAATATCTTGTTACAGATACCCATAACCTCAATTCAGTGAAAACCCTGGTAACAAAGGCAAGAGAGAACGCGAGGGGTGTGCAGGATTATATAACCAAAGAAGTATGGGAGCAGGTAAATCACCTGTACCATTATGTTAATCAGCCCGACATAAAGGAAAAGATCGCCGGATCGCATTCCATAGAAGTAATGGATCTGCTGGATCAAAACAGTATCCTGTTCTATGGTGTTTCCGACAGCACCATGCCCAGGGAGCAGGGCTGGCAGTTTATGAACCTTGGCAAACACATTGAACGCTGTATTCTTACCATTGACAATATTCATGCCCATTCAAAAAAAATGGATCACCAACTGGATATTCCAAAAGATATCCTTTTCTGGAGAAATCTTTTACTTTCGCTCTCCGGCTACGAGCTATATCTCAAAACCTATACAAAAGGTCAGCATAACCGGAATGTGATGGAACATCTCATTTTTAATAAAAACTTCCCGCGGTCAATAATCTATTCCCTTCTTCGCACTAAAAGATATTTAAGGGAAGTGGCGGAACATACGAAGATAGAGGAAAGCATATTGC
>CAZTHV010000429.1:0-2600 GCA_964613165.1 uncultured Marmoricola sp. | reverse complement strand
CTCACCGCCTCCATTGAAGAACTTGAACTTGGCGAGGGAGGAGACCATCGGCTTGGTGAACCAGAAGAGCACCGCGAGGTCGATGAGCGTGGAGAGTCCCAGGGTGAAGCCGAAGCCCTTCACCGCGCCGATGGCGAAGATGTAGAGCACCGACGCCGAGAGCAGCGAGACGACGTTGGCGGCCACCCGGGTCTTCCGGGCGCGCTTCCAGCCGGTCTCGACCGCGACCCGCATCGATCGTCCTTCGCGCATCTCATCTCGGATGCGTTCGAAGAAGATCACGAAGGAGTCGGCGGTGACACCAACGCCGATGATCAGGCCGGCGATCCCCGGCAGGGTCAGGGTGAAGCCCGCGGCGTGGCCCAGAAGGAGGACGGCGGGGTAGGTGACCGCGGCGGCCACGAAGAGCGAGGCGACCACGACGAGGCCGAGACCCCGGTAGTAGAGCAGGCACCAGAGCATGACCGCCGCCAGACCGATGGCGCCCGCCTTCATCCCGGCCTCGAGCTGGTTGCCGGCCAGCGACGGGCCGATCGTCTCGATCCGCGGTGGGTTCTCGAAGCGGACCGGCAGTGCGCCGAACTTCAGCGAGTTGGCCAGCGCCGTGGCCTCCTCCTGCGTGAAGGAGCCGGAGATCTCGGCGTTGCCGTCCAGGATCGGCTGGTTCACACCGGCGTAGGAGATCACCTGGCCGTCGAGCACGATGGCGAACTGCCCGCCGTTGGCGTAGAGCGCCTTGGTGGTGTCGGCGAACGCCTGACGGGCGCTGCCCTTGAAGCTGAGCTGGACCGCCCAGCTGGTGCCGTTCTGCGGGATGCCGGCACCGGCGCTCTTCAGCTCGGTGCCCTCGATGACCGTCGTGGACAGCAGGAACTTGTTGCCGTCCTCGTCGCAGGCGATCAGTGGCTGGTCGGGGTCGTCGGCGACCGGAGCCGTCTTGTCCTCACCGGTCGGGCAGGCGAACTCCGCGAACTTCTGGGTCCACTCCCCGCCCGGGTTCTGCGACCAGGCGATCGGGTCTCCGAGAGAGGTGTCCTTGCCCGAGTCGGGCTCAGCGGGCGTCGTGGCGGGCGCTGCCGGCTCCGAGCCGGCCGGGTCGCTCGGCGCCGGCGTCTCGTCGGCCAGGTGCGGCGCCACCCGCGGGTTGGGGGTGGCGGTCGGTGTGGCGGCCTCGCTCTTCTTGCCCTTCTGGTTCTTCGCCTTGTTGTTCTTGTTGTTCTTGCCCGCGGGCGACTCCTGGTCGGAGGGAGTGACCTCGGTCGACGGCGATGCCTCGTCGTCGGGGGTCGCCGTCACCGGTGTCCCGGGCGCGGGACCGCCCGCGACGATCCGGAAGCGGAGCTGCGCGGTGCGCTTGACCGTGTCGGTGAGGTCCTTGGAGTTGGCTCCCGGGATCTCCACGATGACCTTGTTGCTGCCCTGCGTGGTGACCGCGGCCTCCGCCACGCCGCTGCCGTTCACACGCTGGTCGACGATGGTCGCGGCCTGCTGCAGCTTCTCGCGGGTGACGTTGTCCGAGATGGCGGTCAGGCTGATCCGGGTCCCGCCCTCCAGGTCGAGGCCGAGCCTGGGCTTCCATTCCCCGCCGAGGGCGGCGAGTCCGTACATCACGCCGATGCCGATGAAGAAGATCAGCAGCGTGCGTCCGGGTCGGTATTTCTTGGCCACGAGGTGGCGTCTCCTCTTACTCTTCCCCGGCCGGGCTGGCCGGGGAGGGGTCGGTCTCTGGGTCGGCCGGCGCGCCGGTCTCGGGCTCGCTCCCGGGATCGTCGGCGGTCTCGAGTCGCCGTACGACGACCTGGCGGGCCACCTGGATGGTGGTGCCCGGGGCGATCTCCAGGTCGATGCGGTCGTCGTCGATCGCTTGCACGGTACCGAAGATCCCCGCGGAGATGACCACCCGGTCACCGACGTCCAACTGGCGCTGCAGGTCGACCATGTTGCGCTGCTGGCGCCGGGCCGGCCGCATGACGATGAACCAGAACCCCCCGAGCGCGATGACGATCAGGAGCAGCTGGGC
The DNA here is from genome assembly GCA_964613165.1 of uncultured Marmoricola sp. Classification (GTDB taxonomy): domain Bacteria; phylum Actinomycetota; class Actinomycetes; order Propionibacteriales; family Nocardioidaceae; genus Marmoricola. The sequence goes on along the minus strand of CAZTHV010000429.1, from coordinate 580 downwards.
GGAGGGAGGCACAGGCTGGCTCCAGACGGATCGGGGATCGGGAAACGGGTCGTGGGCGTGGTGACGCCGACCGCACAGTGTAACGGCCCGGCACGCCGGGGAGTTCCACAACCGGCGACAACGGCCCGAGGGCCGGCGTCGATCGACCGATGCTAGCCGTCGAAGAGGGCGGCCTCGCCGGAGAAGCCTGAGAAGGGAGCGTCGCGCGGGGCCGCCAGGCCCAGGTGGGCCCAGGCGGCGGCGGTGGCGACCCGGCCGCGGGGGGTCCGGGCCAGCAGCCCCAGCCGGACCAGGAACGGCCCGGCCACCTCCTCGACCGTCTCCCGCTCCTCCCCCACGGCGACGGCGAGGGTGCTCAGGCCGACCGGGCCACCGGCGAAGCGGCGGCAGAGGACGTCGAGCACCGACCGGTCGAGCCGGTCGAGGCCGGCGGTGTCGACCTCGAACAGCTCGAGTGCCGCCTGCGCCAGCTCGCGGGTCACGACGCCGTCGGCGCGCACCTGGGCGTAGTCGCGGACCCGGCGCAGCAGCCGGTTGGCGATCCTGGGCGTCCCCCGTGACCGCGAGGCGATCTCCGCTG
>CAZTHV010000428.1:1201-2608 GCA_964613165.1 uncultured Marmoricola sp. | reverse complement strand
GTCGGCTACCCGCCCGACGACGAGCTGGCCGCGCGTGCCGAGACAGCCCGCGCGGTCCGCACTCTCCCGGAGAGATGAGAGCGGCCGTGCCGGGTCGAGACCGCGTCAGCCGACCAGCATCCCGGCCTGCATCGGGACCCAGTAGCCCTTCCACGTCCCTGGTGTGAACTCGTAGGCGGACTGGCCGCCGACGATGGCCGAGCGGACGGTCGGCGCCATCGTCGCCTTCGGAACCCGGACCTTGCGGGTGGCGAGCCGCCGGCCGCTGGCGGAGTAGCGGTAGCCGACGTAGGTGCCGGGCTTGAATCCGATCATCGCCCGGAACGGCTGGTAGACGTGCTCGTCGGTCGGCGTCGTCATCCACGCCTTGCCGTACTGCTCCCGGACCCACCAGCCCTTCCACTTGCCGGAGCCGATCTTCAGCATGACCGGACCGCCCTTCACGCGCTGTCTCGCGACGGCCTTGAACGTCCGGGGGCGCTTGAACGTGACCTTTCTCGTCTTGTCGATGATCCCGCCCGGCTTGAGCCGGTGGAGCTTGTGCAGCTTGCGAGTGACGCGCAACGAGCCGGTCACGCCGGTCATCGGGTAGTCCGAGCGGTAGGCGAAGGCCGCGGCGACGAAGTGCGGACGTCGGGTCTGCTGGTAGAGATCGAGAAGCTCCTGAATGTGAACCTGGTGGTAGTTGGTGTTCACCTGCATGTGGCGGATCGAGTAGAAGCTGGCCCAGTTCCGGTTGCGGAAGACCGCCAGGTCGGTGTTCTGGACCGTGGTGACCGCCCCGTCGTAGAGCTGCGCCGCGCGCGGGTCGCGGGTCAGCCGCCAGTAGTCGTGGAGGCCGAACGCGGCGAAGACATGGCCGTTGAGCACCTTCTCGCTCGACACGATGTTGGGCTGGGGGTACTCCTCGAGCCAGAGGTTGCGCTGCGGGTCGACCCAGCTCGCGAACGGCTGGTTCGCCACGGGGGCGTTCAGCAGGCTCTGGAAGGCGTGGTCGGCGGCGTTGCGCCACGCGATGTCGCCGGTGGCCTCGAAGAGCCTGACGAACGCGCTGAGCGCCTGGCCCTGGGCCCTGGCCGAGTACCACGGCCCGTAGACCGTGGTGCCCCAGAACGACCAGTCGAACCCGTACGGGAAGAACCATGCGCCGGCGTGCTCGACTCGGGTGTCGATCAAGCGCTGCGCATTGGCCGTCGCGTGCGTCAGGTAGATCGCGTCCTGGGTCCGTCGGTAGGAGTTCAGTGCCATGAGCGCGTACTGCGCCTGAGCCACCGGATGATCCCAGAGCTTGTCGCTGGCGGGGTTGTGCGGGTCGCGCCACTTCAGTACGCCGTCGGCGTCGGTCTTGGCCGTCCAGCCCTGACGGGGGAGCAAGGGGTAGCTGTCGTAGGGGCGGTAGCCCGGCGG
>CAZTHV010000428.1:0-1191 GCA_964613165.1 uncultured Marmoricola sp. | reverse complement strand
AGAGGAGTACATCGTCACGTGCGAGGTGCGATAGCCGCTCACGTCGGGAACGCTTGCCGGAGCCTGCCGACGAGCCTTGACATCGGCGACGTCGTGGTCCGGCTCCGTGGCCACCCCGGGCCCGAACTGCGGCAGGTAGACGTCGTCGGTGGACGTTCCCACGTCCTGGTGCCGGTCGGCGGTCGCGGAGGCCGGGACGGCGGCGCCCAGACCGATCGCGGCCGTGGCCACCAGGGCACCGAAGGTCAGTGACAGATGAGAGCGCAAGGCGAGCTTCTCCGGGCTCGGGACAACGGGATCGGGACAGTTGGTCTGACGAGAGCTCGGCTCAGCCGGAACCGTAGGGTGACGGTGTGGAGCCGAACGACGACGAACACTACTTCACCGCCGACCCGAGCGTGCCCTTTGCCCGGGTTCCGGTCCGCGCCAACGTCTGGGGGCACTGGCTGGAGCTCACCTCCGGGTCCGGAGTCTTCGCGAGGGGACGGCTCGACATCGGGACGGGGGTGCTGCTGCGTGAGGTGCCACCGCCGGAGGGGGCCGAGCGGGTGCTCGACCTGGGCTGCGGGTACGGCGTGATCGGGCTGGCCATCGCCGTCGCGTGCCCGGACACCACCGTCACCGCGGTCGACGTCAACGAGCGGGCGCTGCTGCTGGCCCGGGAGAACGCCGAGGCGCTCGGCGTGGCCGACCGGTTCCGCGCGGTGCTGCCCGACGAGGTGCCGGCTGAGGAGACCTACGACGAGATCTGGTCCAACCCGCCGATCCGCGTCGGCAAGGAGGCGCTGCACGGTCTGCTGCTGCGCTGGCTTCCGCGGATGACCGACCGCGCGGTCATGGTCGTCGGCAAGAACCTCGGCTCGGACTCGCTGACGAGCTGGCTGGGCGAGCACGGCTACCCCACGACGCGGCTGGCCAGTGCCAAGGGCTTCCGGGTGCTGGAGACGAGGGCCGGGTCGCTGGGGGACCAAGGCCGCTGAGCGCAGGTGACGGGCGACACGCAATGATGAACCATGACCACGTTCGTCTACGACTTCGCCGAGGGCAGCAAGGACCAGAAGGACCTGCTGGGCGGCAAGGGTGCCAACCTGGCCGAGATGACCAATCTGGGCCTGCCGGTCCCTCCCGGCTTCATCATCACGACCGACGCCTGCCGGGCCTTCCTGGAGAACGCCGTCGTGCCGGCGGGCT
>CAZTHV010000427.1:0-2612 GCA_964613165.1 uncultured Marmoricola sp. | reverse complement strand
CCTTCGCTGGCCAGCAGGCGGCGCACTTCGGCCAGCAGCGGGTCTTCCGGTTGTCGCTGTTGCTCCAGGCGCAGCAGCGGCACGAAGGTGCCCGGTTCATGCACGGTGGTGCGCAGGCGCTCGTCCGTGGCTTCGGCGCACTGGCGGTCGCCGTCCCAGCCGTACCAGGTGGTGGTTTCTTCTCCGTTCTGCCGGACCTGCTTGAGGATGCGCCGCGACAGGCCGTCGTACTGGTAGCGGGCTTCCAGGGTCTCGCCGTTCGGGTCTTTTCTCTGTAGGTGGCTGAGGCGGTGGGCGCCGTCGTAGGCCAGGGTCAGGATCTGGCCGTCGGCGGTCTTGCGCTCGATCAGGTTGCCGGCCGGGTCGTAGCGGTACTGGGTGCCGTCCAATTCGCTGATGCGGTTGCTCGGCCAGCTGTGTTGCGGGCCGATGGGGATGGCTTGGCCTTCGCCCAGCAGGTCGAAGTCGGGGTTGTCCAGGTTGGCGTGAACCAGTTGCGACCAGTCGCTCGCCTGGGGCGGTTTTTGAGGAGTCGGGTCCCGCTCCAGCCGGTTGCCCGCCGGGTCGAAGCGGTAGCGTCGATTGTATTCACCATGCTGGCTGCCAATCAGTCGGCCGCTGTCGTCGTAGCGGTAGGCGATGTCGGGCAGCAGGGTGTCGCCGATGCCGATCAGTTGCCCGTGCGGGTCGTAGTCGTAGTGGCGGCGCCAGGGGTCGCCGGACAGGGGCGTGAGCTGGCTGTCGCTCAGCCGGCCCAGGCCGTCGTAGGTGCGGGTCTGGCTGAACAGCATGTCGGCGCCGTGTTTGAGGCGCGCGTCACGGCCGATTTCGCGGTGCAGGGCGTCGCGCTCGAAGGCCAGTTCCAGGCCCTCGACCAGTACGCCGTGCAGGTGGCCCGGGCCGTAGGTCAGCCAGTTGGCTGGTGGCGCGTCGCCGTACTGGCTGCTCTGGCGAGTGCCCAGGGCGTCGTAGCGGTGGGCCAGGCTGTAGTCCCAGCCGTCGCGGTGACGCTGGGTCTCCAGAGCCAGGCGGCCGGCCTCGTCGTAGGCGAACAGCACGTCGCTGTCCGGGGTGTGCACGCCGATCAGTTGGCCGCCTTTGCTCCAGCGGAAGTGTTCGCTGATGGCTTCCACCCGGTCGGTGGCCGGCAGGTGGCGGGCCAGCAGGCGGCCGTCGAGGTCGTGTTCGTAGCGGGTGATGCGTTCATCGGCCTCCTGGCGCTCGATCAGTTCGCCGGCGGCGTTGTAGCGGTAGCGCTGGCGGCGGCCATCGAAGCCCTGTTCTTCGATCAGCCGGTCCAGGAGGTCGTAGGCGAAGCGGGTCCGGGACTGGTTTTCGTTGGTCAGGACGATCAGCCGACCGGCCAGGTCGTATTCGCAGGCCTGGCTCAGGCCGGCCGGGTCGGTCCGCCGGGTCAGGCGGCCGGCGCGGTCCCAGGCCAGGCGGGTGGTCTTGCCCTGGGCGTCGGTGAGGCTGACCAGCCGGCCGAGGCGGTCGTAGGTGTAGTGCTCGCCCGTGCCATCGGCCAGGCGCAGGCCGATGAGTCTATTGAGGCGGTCGTAGTGGCGGACCACCCGCTGGCCCAGGGGATCGCGGCTGGCGATGAGCCGGCCTTGATCATCGTATTCGTGGTGGGTGGTGTGGCCCGAGCAGTCGCTGTAGCTGACCAGTTGGCCATAGCGGTTCCAGGCCAGGGTCTTGGCGCCACCCTTGGCGTCGATGATGCGGGTGGGGCGGTCGGGCAGTTGCGGGTGGGTGTATTCGTAGCGGGTCTGTTCGCCCAGCGGGTCAAGGACGCTGAGGAGGTTGCCACGCTCATCGCGGGTCAGGGTCCAGCGTCGGCCTTCGGCGTCCTGCAGGCCGAGCGGCCAGCCGGTCTCGGGGTCGAGGGTGTGGCGCTGCGAGGCGCCGCCGGGGCTTTGGGTTTCCAGCGGGCGGCCCTCGCCGTCCAGGTAGCGCCGGCTCGTCCGGCCCAGGGCGTCCCGGGTCGCCACCAACCGGCCGAACAGGTCATATTCGTATTCGATCCGGCTGCCATCGGCGCGCACGTGGGCGCTCCAGCGGCGCAGGCCACCCTCTCCGGTGAATTCGTAGCGCTGGCTGCGGCCCAGGTTGTCGGTGACTTCGGTGTGGTCGTCGCGGTAGTGGTAGGTGTGGGTCAGGCCGTCCGCCTCGATCTGGCGCAGTACCTTGCCCTGCGGGTCGTGACGGTCCCATTCGTAGCGCATGTCCACGCCACCGGGCTGGCCGTGGCCGGTCATCAGGTGGTTGTGCCAGGTGAAGGTGCGCACCACCTCGCCGATCCGGTTGCGCACCTGGCTCAGGTCGCCCTCGGCGCTGAAGTCGTAGCGCACCAGCCAGTCGTTGTCCGGGTGGGCGGGGTCGAAGCCGGCGGGGATCGGCCCGGCCGGGTTGGCCAGGATCACGCCCAGCAGGCGCAGACCATGATCGTTCTCGCGGGCCTCGAACAGGCGCTGGTAGACCAGGGCGTAGCTGCGCCCGGCGCTGTCGCGCACGCTCGATAGCACGCCCTGTTCGCCCCAGCCGAATTCGCTGCGGTAGCCGTTGCGGTCGAAGCTGGCGTGCAGGCGCCAGCGCCCGGCCGGTTCGCG
>CAZTHV010000426.1:0-2623 GCA_964613165.1 uncultured Marmoricola sp. | reverse complement strand
GCCTGGCCTCGGAACCGGACTGCACCACGGTGACGATCAATCCCAAGGCTCCCAAGGCGGACTTCCACGCCACCCCGTCCGGCGCCACGGCCGGGCTCCCGGTCTCCTTCGCCGACCGCAGCGAGCGCGACGGCCTGCCGGGCACCTACGCCTGGGACTTCGGTGACGGCGGCACCGCCACCACCGCCGCCCCGACGCACACCTACGCGACGCCCGGCACGTACACCGTGGAGCTCACCGTCACCACCTCGAGCGGCACCGACACCGCCAGCGCGGTCCTCACCGTCGCACCGGATGCGGTTGCCGACGCCTACGAGTACGACGAGGGCTCGCCGCTGGTCGTGGATGCCGCCACCGGGGTCCTCGCCAACGACGTCACCGGGACCACGCCCCAGCTGAGTGTGCTGAGCCAGCCCGCGGACGGCACGGTGAGCATCGACGACGACGGCGGGTTCACCTTCAACCCGGCCCCGGACGTGTGCGCCGACCAGACCTTCACCTACCAGGTCGACGACGCCCAGACCAGTGCCGTCGGCACGGTCGCCCTGGACGGGCGCTGCCGCCCGGACATCGCGCCGGTCACCCTGGCGGCCAACCAGCCCGAGACGGGAATGATCACCGTGACGACGAGCGCGATCGCCGAGCCCGGAGGCGCCATCGTCGCGGCCGAGGTCTGGGTGGACGGCGGCGCTCCGGTCCCGCTCACCGCGGTCGACGGTGTCTTCGACAGTGACACCGAGGACCTGAGCGCGGACCTGTCGCTCACCGGGCTCACCGACGGCCAGCACGAGGTATGTGTCCGGGCCAGCGACAGCAACGCGCTGGATTCGGCGGCGGTCTGCGCCGATACCTGGACGTTCCACACCTTGGCCACGGCCACCAGCACCCGGCGCGCCGCGGTCCGGCACAGGTCCACGGTCGTGCGTCTCCCGCAACGCGACCGGGTCCGGCGCTCGTATTCGCACCGGCATCGCGGCAAGGTCGTCGTGGGCCACGGCCGCGCGGCGGTCCGCACCATCGGCTACGGCTCGGTAGCGCGCACCAAGAGGGCGACCCGCACCGCCACCGCGACCGTGACCGCGTACTGCATGGCGACCGGTCAGGCCGAGGCGACCACCTGTGCCACCACCGCCGCGATGGCCGGCAGCCGGGCCAAGGCGACCGCGGAGGCGAACCGTCTCGCCAAGGCGGCCGCCCACAAGAAGGCGAAGCAGCGCTCCTGGCTGCGATCCAAGCAGGTCGCGTTGTACCGCGGCCGGCACGCCAGGATCACCCGAGCCGACCGGGTCAAGGCGATCAAACTGGCGCGGAAGCGCGCCAAGGCCGACTGGTGGCGCCAGGTCCGCGCATCGGGTGACCGGGGTGACCGATGACCGAATGACCGGTCTCGGTCGGCCCGGGTCACCCGGAACAGTGGGTCTCCGGACACCAGTGGTCTCTCCACCGACCCCAGCATGCACCGGGCGACAGGCAATGCGTGGTTGCTTGAGATTGTCCCGGCCTGCTCGATGTGGGGCTGGACGTGACCGGGACCGATCTGAACGAGCGCGGTCATCGCCGCCGCCGACCAGTTCGCGCACGCTCTCACGGCCTATCCCTCGATGAGTGGTTCGGTGGCAGAGGCTGCCCGTCGGCTCCACCGCATCGAGTCCTGAGCGGAATCGATCTGGTCGTCGCCGAGTTGTCGCCTACGTGACCTCTCTCGCCGACCGCACTATCGCGGCTCTCCGCAACAACCACGACGCCCTCGTCGCCTTCGTCTCGGCACTCTCCGACGACGACCTCGGACGGACCTCCGGAGCCGCGGAGTGGACGGTGGCCGATGTCCTCTCGCACCTCGGGAGCGGTGCCGAGATCGGGCTAGCCGGGTTCGAGGCGTGGCTGGCCGGGGGCGAGGCCCCTGGGCAGGACTTCAATCAGCAGGTCTGGGACCGCTGGAACGCCGCGTCCCCGCGGGAGACGGCCGACGGTTGTGTGGAGCACAACGCCCGCTTGGTCGCGGCGTACGAGCAGAGTTCGGCTGCACAGCGCGACGAGGGTCAGATCAAGCTCGGCTTCCTGCCGTTCCCCCTGCCATTCGCAGCGGTGGCGGGCATGCGACTGAGCGAGGCCGCTCTGCACGGTTGGGACGCCCGGGTCGCCTTCGACCCCGGCGTGGGGCTGACCGAGAGCGAGGCGGCGGTTCTGTTGGACCAGCAGGCCGGTCCGCTGAACCTGCTGCTCGGCTTCAGCGCCAAGCCCGACCGACTTGCCGCCCCGGCCATCGTGGCCGTCGAGGGCACGGGGCTGGCGCTGGCCATCGACGACTCGGCCGCCTTCACACCGGTGTCCGACGAGCCGACGGCGAGCTTCCGAGGTCCGGTCGAGTCTGTGTTGCGGCTGATCGCGGGAAGGCTCGCGCCGGATCGGACCCCTGCCTCGGTGAGTGTCGACGGCAACGTGACCCTCGATGACCTTCGCCGAGTCTTCCCGGGCTACTGACCCCCGGGCGACAAGGGTTGCGCGGCCGAGCACTGCGACTGGCCACCCGGCTTCTGTCACGTCCACCACAAGAATCCGTGGAGCCGCGGCGGCACCACCGACACCACCACCGGGATCATGCTCTGCCCCCGACACCACACCC
>CAZTHV010000425.1:0-2624 GCA_964613165.1 uncultured Marmoricola sp. | reverse complement strand
AAGCAGCAGGCCGAGGCCAAGAAGGCCGAGGTCGAGGCGGGCGAGGCCACCTCCTACTCCAGCAACGCGAACGCGGGCGAAGAGGAGAGCGGCGGCGGCTCGCTCGCCTCCGACGAGGCGCTGCAGGCGCTGCGAGAGAAGCTCACCGGCGGAGCCTGACCCTCCGTCCACGGCCGATGGGCCCGGATCTCCTCGGGAGATGCGGGCCCATCGGCATGCCCGACCCCGTGCCGTCTCTGGGCGGTGCGGGACCATCGACCGGCTGAGGCCGGTCAGCCCAGGTCGCGGCGCAGCACCTTGCCGGTCAGCGTGCGGGGCAGGACGTCGAGGAAGGCGTACTCCTTCGGCCGCTTCGGCGGGGCGAGGTGCTCGCGTGCCCAGGCTCCCAGCGTCTCCTCGGTGACGTCGCCGACGACGGCGGCGCAGACCCGTTGGCCCCACTCCTCGTCGGGTACGCCGTACACCGCGAGGTCCTCGACGCCCGGGCACTGTCCCAGGATGTTCTCCACCTCGGCCGGGTAGACGTTCACACCGCCGGAGATGATCAGGTCCTCGCGCCGGCCGTCGAGATAGAGGTAGCCGTCCTCGTCCAGCCGGCCGACGTCGCCGACGGAGAACTCGTCCCCCTGCCAGGACGCGGCGGTCTTGTCCGGCGCGCCGAAGTACTCGAACCGGGCATGTCGCGGCACCGCGCACCAGATCTGGCCGTCCTCGTCGACGCGGAGCGACCGGCCCGGCCGGGCCCGACCCACGGTGCCGGGGCGCTCGAGCCACTCCTCACTGCGACAGGCGGTGAACTGCCCCTCGGTGGAGCCGTAGAACTCCCAGGTGGAGCCGGCCGGGAACGCCTCGATCAGCCTTGTCTTGAGGACCGCCGGGCAGGGAGCGCCTGCATGAGCCAGCAGCCGGAAGCCGGTCAGGTCCGGCCAGCCGCCCCCGTCCTCGAGCGCGGCGTCCCAATGGGCGAAGAGCCGCTGCAGGTGCGCGGGCACGCAGAAGACGGTGGTCGGCCGCTCGGTCGCGATCGTCTCGCCGATGAAGGCCGGGTCGAAGCCGGGCTGGCGGCCGTCGGTGGCGAACCCGGTGATCCGGCCGCCGACGAGCAGCGTGCCCATGGCGAAGCGCAGCGGCGCGGAGTGGTAGAGCGGACTGAGGACCAGGTTGACGTCGTCCGCCTCGAAGCCCCACAGGTCGCGCTCCTCGGCAAGCAGGGCGCGAGCGTCGCCGATGCCCAGCACGCCGCTCCAGACGCCCTTGGGGACGCCGGTGGTGCCGCTGGTGACGTGCATCGGCCGGGCGAGCGGGGTGTCGCCGGGGGACCAGCCGAGATCGAGCTCCGCCAGCGCGTCTTCGTCGGTGACGACCAGCGCCGGGCCGAGCCCGACCAGGATCCGCTCGCGCTCGTGCTCGGTGAGTCGTGGGTCCAGCGGGATCGGGACGACGCCCCGGACGAGCAGGGACAGCACGACGTCGACGTACGTCGTGGAGCCGGGTACCAGCAGGGCGACCCGATCTCCGGCGTGCAGTGGCATCCGGGCATTCTCCCAACCGTCGTCTCCGGCCGGTACGCCGGCTGCCATACTCCCGGCGTGGCCACGCGAGTCGGACTGACCGGGGGGATCGCCTCGGGCAAGAGCACCGTGTCTGCGATCCTGCGCGAGCTGGGCGCCGTCGTGATCGATGCCGACGCTCTGGCCCGCGAGGTCGTCGAGAAGGGGACCCCGGGCCTGGCCGCGGTCGTCGCCGAGTTCGGTCCCTCGATCCTGACTCCCGACGGCGACCTCGACCGGCCGGCGATGGGCGCCCTCGTCTTCGGCGACGTCGGTGCGCGCCGCCGGCTGGAGGCGATCGTGCACCCGCTGGTGTTCGAGCGCATCGTCGCACTGGAGGAGGCGGCGCCACCGGGCGCGCTGGTGGTGCACGACATCCCGCTGCTCGCCGAGAGCGGGCGGGCCGGCACCTTCGACGCCGTCATCGTGGTGCACGTCCCCGAGGACGTGCAGATCGAGCGGATGGTGCGCGACCGTGGCTGGAGCGAGCAGGAGGCGCGGGCACGGATCGCCGCGCAGGCCACCGCCGAGGACCGGCTCGCCCTGGCGACGTACGTCATCGACAACACCGGGACGCGCGAGGACCTCCGCCACCGGGTGACGGAGGTCCTCGAGGGTCTGCGGGGCTAGGCGGCCAAGTCGGGGTCGGCCAGCTTGCGCAGCTTGGCGATCGCCTCGCGCTCGAGCTGGCGGACACGCTCGGCGGAGATGCCGTGCTCGACGCCGATGTCGGCGAGCTTGTGCTGGCGGCCGTCGACCAGGCCATAGCGCGAGCGGATGATGTCGGCGGAGCGCTCGTCGAGGCTGCCGACCAGCTCGTTGAGCCGGTCACGCGCCTCGGTATCGAGCACCGACAGATCCGGACCCGGCGCGCTCTCCTGGGCGATCAGGTCGCCCAGCGAGGTGTCGCCCTCGGTGTCCAGCGGCATGTCCAGGCTGACGTGCTCGCGACCCCAGCCGATCAGGTCGATCACCCGGTCGATGTCCAGGCCCAGCTCCTCGGCGATCTCCCTCGGGTCGGGCTCGCGGCCCAGCTGGCGCTCCAGGGTGCGCCGCGCGGCGGAGACCTGGTTG
>CAZTHV010000424.1:0-2624 GCA_964613165.1 uncultured Marmoricola sp. | reverse complement strand
AGACCCGGTGGTAGTGCCCGGCGTACTCCCGCGCCTCGAGCTCGGCCTGCGCGACCGCGGTCTGGAAGGTGACGTCCCAGAGGGTCGGCGCCTCCTGCAGGTAGGCCTCGCCGCGGGCGTAGTTGCGCAGGAACGCGCGCTGGCTGACCTTCTGCGCGTGCGGGCCGATGGTGGTGTAGGTGCGCGACCAGTCCACCGAGAGACCCAGCGTGCGCCAGAGGCCCTCGAAGGCCTTCTCGTCCTCGACGACGAGCCGCTCGCAGAGCTCGATGAAGTTGGGGCGGCTGATCGGGACCTGCCGCTTCGGATCGGGCTTCTCGGGCGGGGTGAAGCCGGACTCGTAGGGCAGGCTCGGGTCGCAGCGGACGCCGAAGTAGTTCTGCACCCGGCGCTCGGTCGGCAGGCCGTTGTCGTCCCAGCCCATCGGGTAGAAGACGGCCTTGCCGCGCATCCGCTGGAAGCGAGCGACCACGTCGGTGTGGGTGTAGGAGAACACGTGGCCGACGTGCAGGCTGCCGCTGACGGTCGGCGGGGGAGTGTCGATCGAGTAGACGATCTCCCGCGGCTGGGAGGCGTCGAAGGCGTAGGTGTCCGCCTCCTTCCAGCGCTCCGACCACTTGGCCTCCAGGCCCTCCAGAGCGGCCTTCTCCGGTACGACGACGGCGCGGGGAGCGTCGGTCGGCGTGGTCGGAGGTGCGCTCTGGATATCGGTCATGGGCGACATGCTACGGGCGCGGATCGGCGCTCCGGAAACCAGTTCCGGCCCCGGACGGGTCGGTGGCGCGACACCCGCTCCTAGGCCCCCAGCGGGTCCAGCACGCCGTGGTCGCCGAGACCCGGGGCAAGCTGGGCGAGCTGCTCGCCGGGCGCGAGCAGCCAGTGGGTGAGCGCGGTCAGCCGGGAGGTGTACCAGCCGACGGCGTACTCGGCGGTGACGCCGATGCCGCCGTGCAGCTGGATCGCCTCTTGACCGATGCTGCGGGCCGCGCGGGCGGTCTGCAGCGCGGCACGGGCCGCCGCTTCGATGACCTCGGCCGGGTCGTCGGCCTCCGCGGCGACCATGGTCGCCCAGGTGACGATGCTGCGGGTGAGCTCCAGGGCGGTGTACATGTCCGCCGCTCGGAAGGTCAGCGCCTGGAAGCGGTTGAGGGTGACCCCGAACTGCTGCCGCGTGGTGAGGTACGACGTGGTCATGGCCAGCGCCGTGTCCATCGCGCCGAGCGCCTCGTGGCAGGCGGCGATCCGAGCCCGGGCCAGAGCCAGCGGCAGCGCCTCGGCAGCGCCGGAGCCGAGCGGGGTGGCGCTCGCGCGGTCGAGTTCCATCCGGGCCGCCCGGCCGCCGTCGTGCGTGGGGTACGCCGTGACGCCCTCGGGTCGCGGGGAGACCAGCAGCTCGCCACCGGAGTGCCACACGATGGTGTCGGCGCGCGCTCCCTGGATCACCGGCTCGGCCACCTGGCCGTCCGCGCAGTCGGCGAAGGCGAGCAGCCGCTCACCGGAGGCCAGCCCGCCGAGCAGCTCGGCCCGCTGCTCGGGCGAGCCGGCCGCGGCCACCAGCCCGCCGGCGAGCACGACGGAGGCCACGAACGGCTCCGGAGCCAGCACCCGGCCGATCTCCTCGGCCACCACGGCGACCTCGACCGGCCCGGCGCCCATCCCGCCGTCGTCCTCGTCGAAGGGCAGTCCGAGGACACCCATCTCGGCCAGCCGGCCCCACAGCCCCTCGTCGAAGCCGGGGTCGTCGGCGCAGACCTGCCGGCGCCGCTCGGCGTCGACCGAGGCGTCGTACCCCTTGAGCAGCCCGCGGACCGCGTCGCGCAGGGCGGTCTGCTCGTCGTTCAGCGTGAAGTCCATCTGTCTCTCCTACAGTCCCAAATTCGGTACAGCCCGGCGCTCGCGGGCCTCGGCGACGACAAGCAGGCTCTCGCTCACTCACAGTCCCAGGATCGTGCCCGCGATGATCTGGCGCTGGATCTCGTTGGAGCCGCCGTAGATCGAGGCCTTGCGGAGGTTCAGATAGGTCGGCGTCGCCAGCGCGGCCCACTCCGGGACGGTGCCCGATCCCGAGGCCAGCGACAGCGGGCCGGCCAGGTCGACGGCCAGCTCGGAGACCTCCTGCTGCAGCTCGGTGCCCTTGAGCTTGAGGATCGAGGAGGCCGGGTGCGGCTTGCCGTCGGCCGAGTGGGCCACCACGCGCAGCGCGGTCAGCTCCAGGGCCAGCAGCTCGTTCTCCAGCTCGACGAACCGGGCGGCCACCAGCGGGTCCTCCAGAGCGCCGATCCCGCCCGCCTGCTCCTTGAGCCGGACCAGCGCGCGCTTGGTCGCCGCGACCGGGGCCACGCCGACGCGCTCGTTGCCGAGCAGGAACTTGGCCTGGGTCCACCCCTGGTTCTCCTCGCCGACCAGGAGGTCGCCGGGCACCCGGACGTTGTCGAAGAAGACCTCGTTGACCTCGTAGCCTCCGTCGACCAGCTGGATCGGCCGCAGCGTCACTCCGGGGGCGTCCATCGGGAAGAGCAGCATCGAGATGCCCGCCTGCTTCTTCACCTCGGGGTCGGTGCGGACCAGGCAGAAGATCCAGTCGGCGTGCTGGCCCAGCGTCGTCCAGGTCTTCTGCCCGTTGA
>CAZTHV010000423.1:1179-2635 GCA_964613165.1 uncultured Marmoricola sp. | reverse complement strand
CTGATGCTGGACATGTGGGAGCACGCCTACTACCTGCAGTACCGCAACGACAAGGCGACGTTCGTCAAGCAGTGGTGGAACATCGTCAACTGGGCCGATGTCGAGCGCCGCTACCGGCAGGCCCGCACCCAGACCCCGGGGCTGGTCCTGTGACCGGCCCGGGCCGCGAGGAGCTCCACGGGATGATCGACGCCGCGCAACGGGCCGCGGGCGTGCTCCTGGCCCGGCACCGGGGCGAGCGGGAGGACGCCGCCGCGCTGATGGCCACCTTCGCCGACGAGGGCGAGCTCGCCTCCGGCGCGCTGCTGCTTGCCGACCTCGCCCTGGGTCTCTATGCGCAGGCGGCCGAGCGGGACATCGACGGCTGCGTCCAGGAGCTGAGCCTCCAGCTCGAGCAGGCCGTGGTGTCGCGCACGCCCTGACCCGCCGGACGCTCGTGGCCGTCTCGCCACCGTCGGGCTGAGCTTCGGGCTACCTGCGTCTGGAGGCTCAGCCGGTCGGGCGTCACATCACCTGCGGGTGCTCGGCGAGGAGCGTGGAGAGCACCTGCCGGACCTACCGCCGGCCGCGGGGTCGGCGGCGCTTCTTCTTCGGCAGCTTCACCTGGGCGCTGACGGCGTAGCGGGTGCCGTCGTCGAGCGGGACGCCGCCACAGGAGTACGCCGTTCCGGCGCGGCAGCGGAAGAAGCGGGGGCTGGCGTTGCTCAGCACCACCACGACGGAGGCGATCTTGCGCGGGTCGAAGGCGACCCGCACCGAGCCGTCGCCACGCTTGTTCAACGACACCTGGCGGATCACCACCTTGCCGTTGCGCTTGCGCACCTGCACGGTGGCGGCGGGCGACCGCTCGCGGGGCGGGCCGTCGACGGCGATCCGCAGCTTGGTCCGCTTCGGCAGCCGGGCCGGCTGGAGGAGCACCGGCGCACTGGTGAGGTGTGGCAGTCTCAGCGCCTGGGTGCGGAGCTTGCGCTTGCGTTTGTGCTTGGTCAGTGTCGCCGTCCGCCACCACGACTGCGTCGGGTACGTCGCGCCGGCGGCGTACGAGCCTCGCGGCTTGGTGTTCCAGACCCCGTACCAGGCGAAGGCGTTGGTCAGGCTGCTGCCGCGGGCAGCCAGGGCAGCGGCCACCGCTTGCAGCGAGTAGCGGCTGCCATTGGCGCTGTCGGCGTACTCCCAGATCCGCCGGATGAGGTTGCGGTCGCGGTAGCGCTCGGAGAGGAACTTCCAGAACAGCACCGAGCCGTAGCGGTCCAGGGTGCCGGCGTAGTCGAGCGGGACCATCGGCTGGGTCAGTGAGCTGCGCTTGAGGTACTGCAGGTAGTCGGTGATCCGCGGGTAGACCTGGCTCTCGATCCAGACCGCGGTGCCCTCCATGAACCAGGCGTCCTCGTAGGAGTCGTAGCCGAACTGAATGGCGTGGAAGAACTCGTGCGCCGCGGTGACCCGCAGCGAGTCG
>CAZTHV010000423.1:0-1169 GCA_964613165.1 uncultured Marmoricola sp. | reverse complement strand
TCGTCGGGCATGCCGCCGAACTGTGTCTGTGCGAAGTCGTCGTCGAGGACGCAGAACGACGAGGAGTGGCTGGCGTTGGTGTCCGGGCTGCAGTAGCCGTAGATGCCCCGAGCGCCGGTATCGCACAGCAGGACGTCGAAGATGCCGTCGTCGTCCGGCGGTGGCGGCCGGTAGCCGAGGACGCCGACCTGGTAGCTCCAGACCTCCTCCAGGACGGCCAGCGTCTTGGCCGCTTGCGTCGCGCGGAGGCTGTCGTAGTACAGCTTGAAGTGCGCGCTCGATTGGAACGTGTCGATCGAGGTCGTCTCGCAGCCGTACGGCGTCACCGCCTGGCCCGTCGTCAGCTCGCCGGTGGTGAGCCTCTCCGCCCGGGCCCGCTCGAGGGCTGGCAGCGCCGCCTTCGCCTGCACCAGGTCACGCATCAGCAGCGAGACGTCCCTGCGGGGCAGCACCTCACCCGGCCGCAGGGGCTGATTGGGAGCGGGGAGCTCCTCGATCGCGGCCAGCGCCTGGCGGGCCTGGACGAGGCGCCCGGTGTCCCGAGCCACGGCCGGACCGTCGAGGAAGGACGCGACGAGCAGGAGCGTCAGCAGCGTCCCGAGGCTCGCCCTGATGGCGATGCGCATCCGAGGAGCCTAGGGGAACCCGACGCCTCGCATCGCCGAACGCTCAGGTGCGTCGGGTGAATCTGACTTTGCCGTGCAGGGTGTCGGTGATCTGGTAGCGGGCGTCGTGGGCGAGGGTGTGGTGTCGGGGGCAGAGCATGATCCCGGTGGTGGTGTCGGTGGTGCCGCCCCGGGACCAGGGGGTCCGGTGGTGGACATGGCACATCCCAGGCGGCCAATCGCAGTGCGTCTCGGCGCAGCCGCGGTCGCGGAGCCCGATGGCGATGCGCTGGGGCTCGGTGTGGAATCTGGTCTTCCTGCCGAGATCGAGGGGCTGGGATCTCGTGCCGAGGACGGCGGGGATGATGCCTGCCTGACAGGCCAGCCTCCGGGCGGTGGAGGCGGAGATCCGTTCGCCGGTGTCGAGGAGTCCGGCGGTCTCGAGCTGCCCGGTGAGTGTCTCCAGGGTGGTGGTGACCACGATCGTGGCGGGGACGCCGCCTGCTCGCGGGGTGCCCTCGGGGGTGGTGGGTCTGGTGGTGATGTATTCGATGAACGCCTCAC
>CAZTHV010000422.1:0-2641 GCA_964613165.1 uncultured Marmoricola sp. | reverse complement strand
CTGAGGATCCGGTACGCACCGTCCGCCCGCTCCTCCTTGTCCCGGAGCCGGTGCCGCAAGGAGAGAGCGACGTCCTCGATCGGCGTGGGCATGACCAGCTGCGCGGCCGGATCGGTGAAGGCGAAGGCGACCTGGCGTCGTACCTGGCGGCCATGACGAGCGACGTCGAGCCCGTTGACCAGGACCCGGCCGGTCGTGGGCTCCACCAGGCCGTTGAGCAGCCGGGCGAGGGTCGACTTGCCGGATCCGTTGGGACCGATGAGTGCGATGCGGCGCTCGGTCAGGGTCAGATCGGTCGTGGCGAGCACGGTGACGTCGCCGGTGGGCGTGCTCGCCCGGACGGTGACGTCGTGAAGCTCGATCCCGGACACGTGATCGACCGTCCCGGGTCTCAGGCTGCCTGGCTCGGAGTCTCGTCCTCGGCACGCGCCTCGTCCACGAGCCTCTGTCCGAGGAGACCGGGGAAGGCTCGATGTGCCGAGGTCGCGACGAGAGCCATGGCGATGTTCTTCAGGATGTCCCCGGGCAGGAACTGAGCGTCGTAGACGAATGCCTCCTTCAAGGTCAGGTCCGCCCTCCAGGCGAGGTTCAGCGCTCCGAGGGTGTGGATCAGCAGGAAGCTGCTGAGCAGCCCGGCGGTGAAGACGAAGGTGAACTCGGTGGCCCGGGCGTGGAGGCGTTGAACCAGGAAGCCACACAGCGCGGCCGCCAACGGGAAGGCAATCAGATAGCCGGCGGTGACGCCGGTGAAATGGCCGACACCGGCCGCGCCACCGGAGAAGATCGGCAGTCCGATGGCACCGCCGGCCAGGTACAGCGCGACGGCCAGAAAGCCGCGCCATGGGCCTAGACAGGCGCCGGCCAGGAGGACTCCGAAGGTCTGCAGGGAGAACGGGACTCCCAGGCCGGTGCGGATGTCGGGCAGCAGGGCCGTGGCGGCGATCAGCGCCGCGAAGCCGGCGACGAGCGCGAGATCGGTGGCCGGAGTACGACGATTCATGGGCGACCCCTCTGAACTGAACGATGATCAGGTGAACGCTGTTCAGGTTAAGGGTGGTCCGATACGCTGTCAATGTGGTCGCCGTCTCGGAGCAGTCGTCACGGGTCGACGGCCGAGTGGCGACGAGGAGCCGGGTGCGGCATCACCGTCCGGACGTCGTCGCACGAGCGATCGAGGTGCTCGACGCCTACGGGCTGGGCGACTTGACCATGCGCAGGATCGCGCGAGAGCTCGACGTCCAGCCGAGTGCCCTCTATCACCACTTCCCGGACAAGCAGACCCTGCTCGCTGCCGTTGCCGACGAGGTGCTGGTCCGGGGACACCGGAGCCGACCGGCCGGTCTCGCCTGGGACGAGGAGATCAAGGCGATCTGTGGTGTCCTGCGGGACGCCATGCTCGCCTACCGCGACGGTGCGGAGCTGGTGGCCACCACAGTCGCTCTGGGACTGGGCGCTCACGAGCCGGGGCAAGAGCTGCGGGAGGCGCTGATGGCTGCCGGTGCGGACGAGCACCTTGCGTCGGTCGGCTCCCGGGCCTTGCTGCACTACGTCTTCGGTCACGTCGTCGACGAGCAGACTCACTTGCAGGCGGCCGGCATCGGCGCGATCGCCGACGGGCTTCCCGAGGCCTCCGACTTCGAGCTCGGTCTCCGGCTGCTCCTCGACGGGCTGGAAGCGGCGTTGCGCACCCGTGCCGCGCGGTGACCGCGGGCGGCGGCAAACCGCGTCGCAGCCCGGCGTACGCCGCCAGTAGCCTTCTGCTCATGTCAGTGCTGCCGATGTCGTCGTTGTTCGTGCGGACCCTGCGGGAGGACCCGGCGGACGCGGAGGTGCCCAGCCACCGCCTGCTGGTCCGGGCCGGCTACATCCGCCGCGCGGCGCCGGGCATCTACACCTGGCTGCCGCTCGGGCTGCGGGTGCTGCGCAACGTCGAGCGGGTCATCCGCGAGGAGATGGACGCGATCGGCGCGCAGGAGCTGCAGTTCCCGGCACTGCTGCCGCGCGAGCCCTACGAGGCGACCAACCGCTGGACCGAGTACGGCGACGGCATCTTCCGGCTCAAGGACCGCAAGGAGGTCGACTACCTGCTCGGGCCCACGCACGAGGAGATGTTCACCCTGGTGGTGAAGGACCTGTTCTCCTCCTACAAGGACCTGCCGGTCTGGCTCTACCAGATCCAGACCAAGTACCGCGACGAGGCGCGTCCGCGGGCGGGCCTGCTGCGCGGGCGGGAGTTCATCATGAAGGACTCCTACTCCTTCGACACCACCGACGAGGGGCTCGACGCCTCCTACGCCGCGCATCGTGGCGCCTACGTCAAGACCTTCGACCGGCTCGGCTTCGACTACGTGATCGTCAAGGCCACCAGCGGCGCCATGGGCGGCTCGAAGTCCGAGGAGTTCCTGGCCCGGGCCGAGGTCGGCGAGGACACCTACGTGCGCTGCACGAGCTGCGACTACGCCGCCAACGTCGAGGCCGTGGAGGTGCGCCCGCCCGCCCCGACGGCGTACGACGAGGTGCCAGCCGCCCACGCCGAGGAGACGCCGGACACGCCGACCATCGACTCGCTGGTGGCGCTCCTCAACGACCGGCACCCCCGCGAGGACCGTGCCTGGACCGCCGCGGACACCCTCAAGAACGT
>CAZTHV010000421.1:0-2645 GCA_964613165.1 uncultured Marmoricola sp. | reverse complement strand
CGTCGCCTGGGCGAAGCAGGCGACCGAGCTGGGCGCGGGAGAGATCCTGCTCAACGCCATGGACGCCGACGGCACCCAGGGCGGCTTCGACCTGGAGCTCATCCGCGCCGTACGCCGGGAGGTCGACGTCCCGGTCATCGCCAGCGGCGGTGCCGGCAAGGTGGGGCACTTCGCCCCGGCCGTCGAGGCCGGCGCCGACGCGGTCCTGGCCGCCACCGTCTTCCACTTCGGCACGCTGCGCATCCCGGACGTCAAGCATGCGCTCGCCGGCGCGGGCTACCTCGTCCGCTGAGGATCAGGCCGGGTCGGGCGTCCAGCAGTAGCCGTAGCGCTGGCCGGCGTCCCACTGCTCGCGGGTCGGCCACTCGAAGCTCCAGCGGAGCTTGAGGCTGTTGGCCGCGATCCGGGCGTCGATGTCGCGGCAGGCGGAGTCGGCGTCCTTGCGGGCCGCGGGATCGAGGTAGGCGGCATCGGCGGGCAGGTCGATGGTCGCGCGGGCACGCCAGGTGTGCGTGCGCGAGCAGACCACCCGGGCGAAGCGGGCGGCGGCGGGTGCGGCGCTGCCGCAGGTGCCGTAGCGGTCCAGCGCGCCCTCGCCGTCCAGGACCCCGCGGGCCTTGCGCGGGAGGCGCCCGAGCTGCTCGGGCGCCTTCAGAAGCACGACGTCGCAGCGGAACCAGCGCGCGCCCTCGTCGCCCTGCTCCAGCGTGGGCGCGAACCCGACCGCGGCGAATCTGCTGAGCCGGCGGTCCTCCTCGCTGCCGCCCAGGTACGTCGCGAGCCGGCTCTGGCAGCCCTCGTGCACCTGTGCCTGCACGTGGGTGGAGTCCAGAGCCAGCAGGTGGCCGTCCACGACCGGCTTGATCCGGCCGACATGGAAGGTGGTGGCGGTGTGCGGCTGCCCGCAGGGCACCGGCCCGACCGTGCTGGACGGGGCGACGGCGTCGCCGAAGGTCAGGTCGTAGCAGGCTCCGCGCACGGGCGCCGGTGCCGGGGTGACGACGACGGGGCTGGGGCTGGGCGAGGGCTCGGTGACAGGTGCGTCGTCCGAGCCGGAGCAGCCGCCCGTCGCGAGCGCCAGCAGGGCCGCGAGTGCGGCGGTCCAGTGGACGCTCACCGGCTGGTCCTCGCCGAGCAGAGCGAGCACCGGCTGCCGTCCGCCCGGTCGGCCTCGTGGAGCCAGGTGTGGCCGAGCCCGAAGTCCGGGGTGTGGTTCATCCAGGCTCCTACCGGGTCCGAGCTCAGCCGGCCGGCGTCCGGTCGGCCAGCAGCGCGGCGATGGTACCGCCGAGCTCGTACGCCGACTCGACAGCGGCCTCGTCCACCGGGCCGAGCACCTCGAGCACGTCGTACCCCTGGCGCCAGCCCAGCGCGCCGGCGATCGAGCTCACCGACCGGACCGCGCCGGTGAGGTCGTAGCGGCCGTGCACGTAGAGCCCGTACGGCGGGCCGGCCGACGCCGGTGGGGTGCCGGCTCCGCCGGAGTCGTCCAGCGCCCCGCCGATCTGCAGGAAGGTGCTGTCGAAGACGTGCTTGAGCGCGCCGGACATGTAGCCGAAGTTGGCCGTCGTTCCGAGCAGGTAGCCGTCCGCGGCCAGGAGATCGTCGTGGTCGGCCTCGCCGCGGGCGAAGGCCAGTGCCTCCAGGGCGACCACCTCGACACCGTCGATCGACTCGTCGGCGGTGCCCGCGAGCACGGCGTCGGTGAGCCGGGTCATCGACGCCGTGGGCGAGTGGTGGACGACCAGCAGCCGGGGCACTCCTCGATCATGCCAGGAGGGCCGATCATGACACCGCGAAGTGCGCTAGCATGGTGGGACCATGTCGATGCGCCAGCTCCTCCTTCGCTGCCGCAGCGAGGTCTGACTCAGCCGGACCCCCTCGCTGCGGAGGTTCCGCGTCTGCCGGCACCCAGGACCCACAGCGAAGAGAAGATCCCATGACCGAGCAATTCGGCTCCGCGATGAGCCGCTTCCGCAACACCCAGAAGCCCAGTGGCATGCCCGTGGAGCGCTACCGCGCGTTCCCACCGATCGATCTGCCCGACCGGACCTGGCCGGGCCGCACGATCACCCAGGCGCCGCGCTGGCTCTCCACCGACCTGCGCGACGGCAACCAGGCGCTGATCGACCCGATGGACCCCGAGCGCAAGCACCGGATGTTCGACCTGCTGGTGAAGATGGGCTACAAGGAGATCGAGGTCGGCTTCCCCAGCGCCAGCGAGACCGACTTCGCCTTCGTGCGCCAGCTCATCGAGCGCGACAAGGTCCCCGACGACGTCACCATCTCGGTGCTGACCCAGGCCCGCGAGGACCTGATCGAGCGCACCGTCCAGTCGCTGATCGGCGTGCCCAAGGCCAACATCCACCTCTACAACGCGCTGGCGCCGCTGTTCCGCCGCGTGGTCTTCCACGCCGGCAAGGACGAGATCAAGGACATCGCGGTCCGCGGCACGCAGCTGGTGATGAAGCATGCCGAGAACCACCTGCAGCAGACGGTGATCGGCTACGAGTACAGCCCGGAGATCTTCACCTCGACCGAGCTGCCGTTCTCGCTGGAGGTGTGCGAGGCGGTCTCCGATGTCTGGCAGCCCGCCGACGGCCGGGAGATCATCCTCAACCTGCCGGCGACGGTCGAGGTCGCCA
>CAZTHV010000420.1:0-2664 GCA_964613165.1 uncultured Marmoricola sp. | reverse complement strand
CAACCCCCCGCTCCCCAACACTCCCGAGCCCCACGATGGAGCCCTACCGATGGACTTCCAGGAAAGCCCCGAGCAGAGCGCTCTACGCGAGGCCGTCGCCGGCATCGCCACACGCTACGGACACGACTACTACCGAGCCCAGTCGGCCCAGCACGCCGGCCTCACCGAGATCTGGCAGGAGCTGGGCTCCGCGGGCTTCCTCGGCGTCATGATCGCTGAGGAGTACGGCGGCGGTGGCGCCGGCCTGACCGAGCTCGCGACCGTCTCCGAAGAACTGGCGGCGCACGGCTGCCCGGTCCTGATGATCGTGGTCTCCCCTGCGATCTGCGGACTGCTCATCGAGAGGTTCGGCTCAACCGAGCAGCGAGAGCGCTACCTTCCCGGCCTCGCGACGGGCGCGACGATGATGGCCTTCGCCATCACCGAACCGGACGCCGGGAGCAACGCACACGCGATCGCCACGCGGGCCCGCCGGGTCGAGGACGGATGGTCGCTGCGGGGCGCCAAGCACTTCATCTCCGGCGTGGACCAGGCCGACTTCGTCGTCGTGGTGGCCAGCACCGGTGACACATCGTCGGCTCTGAGCATCTTCGTCGTCCCGACCGACTCCCCTGGCCTACGGCTCGAGCCGATCGACGTTGAGATCACCTCGCCCGACAAGCAGTTCATCCTCTCCTTCGACGATGTGGAGCTGCCCGGGCAGGCACTGCTCGGCGACGAGGGTCAGGCCATGCGGCAGATGTTCCACGGGCTCAACGCCGAGCGGGTGCTCAGCGCGACCATCGCCAACGGTGTCGGGCGCTATGCGCTGCGGAAGGCGTCGGAGTATGCCCTCTCACGCTCCGTCTTCGGTACGACGTCGATCGGTGCCTACCAGGCGATCGCGCACCCGCTGGCCCGTGCGGCGACGGCTCTGGAGCAGTCGAGACTGCTCACCAGCAAGGCCAGCTGGCTCAACGATCGGGGAGCCGATCCTCGGGCGACCGGCGAGGTGGCCAACATGGCCAAGCTCGCCTCGTCCCAGGCGGGGATGGCAGCACTCGACGCGGCGATCCAGACCCATGGGGGCAACGGTATGGCCTCCGAGTACGGCCTGGCGACCTTGTGGGGCTCGACACGTCTGATCCAGATCGCGCCGATCAGCAACGAGATGGTGCTCAACGGAATCGCCCAGTTCACTCTGGGGCTGCCGAAGTCATACTGACCGGGCACGGCCTCGGCACGGCACCCGATGAGACCCCGGCGAGCCTCGGTGACTTCGGTGACCCTGCCGTGGCGACAGTGCAGGCTCTCGGCTCGGTGCCGCAGATGTTCAGCTCTGGGTCCGGACGATCCGGGCAAGTGCCCGCAGGCTCTCCCGGTCCCCGCTGGCGAT
The DNA here is from genome assembly GCA_964613165.1 of uncultured Marmoricola sp. GTDB lineage: Bacteria > Actinomycetota > Actinomycetes > Propionibacteriales > Nocardioidaceae > Marmoricola. Next base: position 1,289 of record CAZTHV010000420.1, on the reverse strand, counting down.
CACTGTGTCGTGACCCGAGAACCCCCAGCGACGCCATTGGTCGGCGACCACGGACTCCGTGCCGACCAAGGCGACGGCTTCGGCCATCGAGGCAGGCACGGTCGCGATCGCGCCGGGCACATCCCCGGCCAGATAGCGGCGCTGGATCTCGTTGGCCACCTCGGCGAAGCCCATCCTGGCGAAGACGGCATGGTGGAAGTTCTGCTGGCGGCTCCCCATGCCGCCGACGTAGAGCGCGATGTGCTCACGCACCGGCCGCAGCACGGTCTCCTCGTCCTCGCCGACCGAGACCATCAGGGGGACTGCGCGCTCGAAGGAGTCGGGTCGCCCTCCGGGGCGAGCGGCGAACCCGTCCGCCAGCGCCTGGTCGTAGAAGTCGGCCAGCAGAGGCGAGTAGAAGAATGGGATCCAACCGTCACCGATCTCGGCCGCGAGGCTGATGCTTCTGGGACCCTCGCCGGCCAGCAGGATCGGCAGCTCAGTCCGGCGGGGGTGCAGCGCCGACCGCAGTCCCTTGCTCGCGCCACCAGGCCGTGGAAGCACATAGCGAGGACCGTCGGCGTGCACGGCGCCGTGACGCCTCACGACCTGGCGGATCACGGCGACGTACTCGCGCATCCAGGCGAGCGGACGATCGAACGCCTGGCCGTACCACCCTTCGACCACTTGCGGACCGGACACGCCCAGCCCAAGCCGGAAGCGGCCCTCGGTGAGCTGGTCGAGCGTCATGGCCGCCATCGCCGCCGCCGTGGGCTGGCGCGCGGCCAGCTGAACCACCGCGGTGCCCGCTCCCACCCCGTGGCGGCCTGCGAACCAGGCGACCGGGCCGATCGCGTCCTGACCGTAGGCCTCGACGCCCCAGACCGACTCGTAACCGACGGCGACGAGCTCGGTGATCTGGTCGTCCAGGTCGGCCGGCGCGCGGCCGCGCCAGTTTCCGAGACTGAGGCCCAACCGCGCGCTGTCGCCGCGAGACGGGTCCGAATGGGTCACGATGGCCTCCGGCGATGGTCGAGGTCGGGGAGTCGCCTCAGAGCAGGAGGTCGGGGAGACGCTCGGGCTTGACCACGACCTCCGGTTCGTAGACTATAAGGTAAATGTCGAACAAAGGTCCAACCGGAGAATTCTGAATGCCTGACTCGCCCAGCTCGCTGGAATCCGTCAATCGTGCGGCCATGCTCGACCACATCTCACGCCTGGAGACATACTTCCAGGCCGCACTGGACGGCGGCGGCGCGCGAGCCATTCAACGCCACCGCGACCGCGGCGGCCTGCTGCCCCGCGAACGC
>CAZTHV010000419.1:0-2668 GCA_964613165.1 uncultured Marmoricola sp. | reverse complement strand
CGCCGTACGACGAGATGAGCCGGCTGCCCGAGATCGCCGGGACTCCGATCGACCTGGCGATCGTGCCGGGCGGAGGCTGGGGCGCCCGGCTCTCGGTCGGGCACCTGGACCCGCGGGCGGCTGCCCGGGCGTGCGCCCTGGTCGGCGCCGCGGTGGCGATGCCCTACCACTGGGGCTCGCTCTACGTCCCGGGCACCGCGTCGGTGCCCGCCGGCTGGATGGACCGGCCCGGCGCTGAGTTCCCGGAGGCGATCGCGCACGGCGCGCCCGGCTGCGAGCCGCTGGTGCTGCGGCCGGGGGAGTCCGCGGGTCTTTGAACGTGCGGTCGGGCGGGGGCTGAGCGCGCGTCGCACCGGAGCCGGCGGGGAGGCACCCAGCAGACTGTCCGGGTGAGCACGACGGTGAGCAAGACACCGGGACGCGACCAGCGCGAGCCGATGGAGCGGCTGGTCCGGCTGGCGACCGCGTTGCACCACGCCGGTGAGCGAGGCGTGCCCGCGGCCGAGCTGGCCAGGGTGGCCGGCTTCGCGGAGGGCGTCGATCCGTCCAGCCAGCTGAGCCGGGAGTTCCGGTACATGCGCAACGTGGGCTGGCGGATCGACAACATCGCCGAGCGTGGCTCGCCGGCCGTCTACCGGATGACCAGCGTGGACAGCCGGCTCGGCGTCCGGCTCGACCCGGGCCAGCAGGCCGCGCTCCGGCGCGCCGTGCTGATGGCCGACCGGGCCGACCTGGCCGTGCGGCTCGGGCTGGCCGGCGACGACGCGCCGGCCGAGGTCGCGGCCACGATCCCGGCAGTGGACGCCGGGGGGAGCCTGGGGACGGTCATCCGGGCGATCCGGCACCGTGCGCTGCTGCGCTATCGCTACAGCGGATCGTCGCGCTCGGTCCACCCGGTCGCGCTCGAGGCGCGGGGCGGCACCTGGTACCTCCGGGCGCGCGAGGACGGCGGCGAGCAGGTCAAGAGCTTCGTGGTCGACCGGATGATCGACGCGGAGGCGGGCGATCCCGGGTCGGCGGACCCGGTCGAGAGCGTGCACCGCACCGGACTCAACCCGTTGAGCTGGCAGGTGGACCCGCCGGTCGAGGTGACCCTGCGGACGCCGGAGCGGTTCGCGCCCGACGTCCGCCGATGGCTCGGCGAGGAGGCTTCCGCCCACACCCAGGGGCCGGCCGGCGACGGCGAGGTCGACCTGGTCTACGTGGTCAGCCATCGGGCGGCCCTGCGGGAGCGGTTGGTCGAGCTGGGCACCCGGGTCCGGGTGGTCGGGCCCGACGACGTCCGCGACGAGCTGATCGCCGAGCTGGCCGAGATGGCGGGTGAGTGAGAGATGGCCACGCCGAGGTACGTCTCCCGGATCGCCCGCCTGCCCGAGGTGTTCGACCTGCTGGCAGCGCACCCGGATGGGATCGCGATCACCGATCTGGCCGCCGGAGCCGGCGTACCGGTGGACGAGCTGCGCGAGGACCTGCTCGCCTTCTACGCCGCCGACCTCAAGCCGCTGATGCTCGGCCTGTCGCGTCCGGCCGTGCTGGAGTTCCTCGGAGCCGATGGCGCCGAGGAGGATCCGAACACCGCGGAGGTGGTGCGGATCTGCGAGGACGGGCCGATCGAGGAGCTCGGCGTGGAGCATGTCGACCCGGCCGAGCTGGCCCTGGTGTACACCGCCGCCCAGGCGCTGCTGGAGATCGACCCGGACGACCAGCCGTTGAGGGAGGCCGTCGAGGTGCTCACCGAGACGATGCTCGGCGAGGCGGTCCCGGCCGAGCCGGTGCCGGGAGCGGAGGCGGTCGGAGCGTTCGAGCACGCGATCGCCGAGCAGCGGCGGGTCCGGATCGTCTACTCCCGCTCGTGGGCCGAGGGCGTCATCGAGCGGGTGATCGACCCCTACCTGCTGGCGCGGACCCGACGGGGCTGGGAGGTCGACGCCGGGCCGCTGGACGACCCTGGCCTGCGCAGCTACCTGCTCGCCAACGTGCGCTCCGCCGAGCTGCTGGAGGAGGGCTTCGCCGAGCCGGCCGGCCTGACCGCGCTGCTGGCGGAGCAGCGGGCCACCGCCACCGTGCGAGTCCGGATCCCGCACGCCGCCCGCTGGGCCGCCGACGAGTACGCCGAGCGGGTCCGCGTGGTCGCCCACGACGAGTTGACCGTCACCCTGGACCTGGACCTGCTGCCACCGCTGGAGGAGCGGGTCGGGCGGCTGCTGCTGGTCTGCGGCCCCGAGGCCACCGTCGTGGACCCGCCGCGGCTGGTCGCCGAGGGGCCGCGCCTGGCGGCGCGGCTGCTGGCGCACCACCGGGCGTAGCGTGTGATCTCCCGGCCCCTGGCGCCGGGAGATCACACGCTGGATGGGGATCGAGAGGCTTCAGTGGTGGCGGAGCAGACCGTGGGCATCGTGGGCGGCGGGATCCTCGGTCTCGCCATCGGCCGCGAGCTGACCCGCCGCCGACCTGGCACCCGGGTCGTGGTGCTGGAGAAGGAGGACCGGCTCGCGGCCCACCAGACCGGCCACAACTCCGGGGTGGTCCACGCGGGCATCTACTACCGGCCGGGCAGTCTCAAGGCCGAGCTGTGCACCCGAGGGCGCTCGCTGCTGCGGGAGCTCTGCGCGGAGAAGGGCCTGCCCTACGACGAGTGCGGCAAGCTGGTGGTCGCGGTGGACCCCGG
>CAZTHV010000418.1:0-2670 GCA_964613165.1 uncultured Marmoricola sp. | reverse complement strand
CGCGCCAAACGACCCCAACGGGCGCCAACTGCCTGCACCGGGAACCACCAACCCGGGATCAGGCTCGGCAGGTCCAGCTACCGAGGTGCTGATAGGGCAAGGCCACCCAGCAGGCGGACCGGTCATCCGGTCGTCGTCAGCCAACTCCCGACCACAAGGCCGGTGGCCCGGAATGGCACTGAGCTCAGCGGGAACGTCGCCGCCTCGACCGCGGAAGCCGAGCCCGACAGCAGGAGGCGACTCGCCGCCCAGGCCTTTCGTCGCCGCCAAGGAACCGGGCCTCAGCAGGACCGGAAGCCCGCTCCGGCTGAGCCGTCAGATGGCGCTGGCCTCGGCAGCGAGGCGGAGCTGGGTACGCCGGTGGCGGAGCGCCTCGGCGGTGAAGATCACCAGGGCGACCCAGACGAGGGCGAAGCCGGCCCAGCGCATCGACGTCATCGCCTCGCGGAAGATCGCGACACCGACGATGAACTGGATGATCGGGGCGAGGTACTGGACCAGTCCCAGGGTGGACAGCGGCATCCGGATGGCGGCCGCGCTGAAGAGGATCAGCGGCACGATCGTGATGAATCCGCTGCCGATCAGCAGCAGGAGCAGCGCGCCGCCGTCGCCGGCGTGCCCACGTGGACCAAGCCACACCAGGTAGCCCAGCATCATCGGGGCGATCACCAGCGTCTCGAAGGTCAGGCTCTCCACGGCCCCGGTGTTCGCGGCCTTCTTGGTCAGCCCGTAGGCAGCGAAGGTGGCAGCCAATGTCAGGGCGACCCAGGGCAGATGGCCGTACTCGACTGTCAGGCCGACCACAGCGACCGCGGCCATGCCGAGGGCGATCCACTGCAGGCGGCGCAGCCGCTCGCCGAGCACCAGGACGCCGAGCAGGACGGAGAGCAGCGGGGTGGCGAAGTAGCCCAGCGACGTCTCGACGACGCGGTCGTGGTTCACCGCCCAGATGTAGATGCCCCAGTTGACCGTGACCAGCATGGCGGCGAGGGTCAGCAGTCCGGCCCGACGCCGGTCGGCGAAGATGCCCCGGAGTTGGCGGATCCGGCCCGTGGCGGCGACGAGGATCGCCGTCGTCACCAGTGACCAGACCATCCGGTGCGCCAGGATCTCCACCGCGCCCGCCGGCTTCAACAGGGGCCAGTAGAGCGGGAAGAGGCCCCATAGCAGATAGGCGCCGACGCCGTACGCCAGCCCGCGCCCCTGTCCTCCCACCCGGGCACGGTAACGTGGCGGCGTCTCACTCGGAGAGGCGCCCCTGGTGGATCGAAAACGCCCGGTCCGCGAGGGTTTGCGGGCTCATCGGGTGGGCAGGATCTCGTCGGCCGTCCGGCCGAATCATCTCACTCGGGGGGAGACCTTTCATGCGCCTGTCCAGGCTCGTTGCCGTGTTCGCGGCTGTGGCACTCGGTTTCGGAGGAGCCGTCGCGGCTGCTTCACCTGCGTCGGCGGCCCCGCCCACGCCTAACCCGGTCCAGGTCACCGGCGTGGCGATCTCCGAGGCCGCCATCGGCTCGAGCACGAGCGTCTACGCGAAGACCGCGGTGACCGTCAACGCGCACCCGACCGCCACCTCGTGGTACGCCTACGCCGATGTCTACGTCAACGGCGTCCTCCGGGCCGGCGACCGGATGATCGCTTCGAATTCCGCTTCGCTCTCGACCTACTGGCCCCGCGCGGCCGGAACTGGCACGGTCCAGCTTCGCAATCTGCGAGTCACGTCCTACGGCAGCGGCTGGAGCGCGACCAAGGTCGCTCAGGCCGCCGTCAGCAACGTCGCCCCCGTGCGAAGCACGGTCTACTTCCTCGCCGGGTTGCGGATCAACAAGAAGGGCACGAAGCTCACCGCCAAGGCGCAAAAGATGAAGTACTACCGGGCCGACGGCAGCTTCGCGTCGCTGGGCAAGGTGGCCCTCCAGCGCTTCAAGAAGGGCAAGTGGCGTGGCTTCAAGAAGATCAAGCTCAACGCCGCCGGCAACGGCAAGATCAAGTTCAAGCAGAGCAAGAAGATGAAGTACCGCCTCTTCGTCCCGACGACAGCCTCGCTGTACGGCGGTTACACCAAGGGAACCAAGAAGATCCGGGTCGCCCCCTGACGTGACCCGGCGGGGGTAGTGTCTCGCCCATGGCCTCGACGTTCACCGTCCAGCGCACGGCCGAGATCGCTGCCCCCGCCGCGGTTCTGCACGATCTCGTCGACGACTTCCATCAGTGGCGGCAGTGGTCGCCATGGGAGGGACTCGACGACAGCCTCCATCGTGAGTACGGCGGCGCCGAGCGCGGCGTCGGCGCCACCTATGCCTGGCGGGGCAACCGCAAGGCCGGTGAGGGCCGCATGGAGATCGTCGGCTCCACGCCGGAGCAGATCGATGTGCGGCTGGAGTTCCTCAAGCCGTTCAAGGCGGTCAACCCGACGACGTTCCGATTCGACCCGGTAGCGGGCGGGACTCGGGTCACCTGGACGATGACCGGCACCCAGAACCTGATGATGCGGCTCTTCTCCGTCGTGATGCCGATGGACAAGCTGGTCGGCGGCGACTTCGAGAAGGGCCTGGCCGGGCTGGCCGAAGCCGCCGGCGAGGCCGGCTGAGGATCAGCCGGCTGCCGGTCGGCTTAGAGGATGCTCCAGGTGTCGTTGCCGGTGATGAGGTTGGTGAGTGCGGTGGTGGG
>CAZTHV010000417.1:0-2671 GCA_964613165.1 uncultured Marmoricola sp. | reverse complement strand
GCCAGCGCAGGGCCACCTGCGCCGGCACCTGCAGCGCGGCGACATCGTCTTCCCGAAGTCGATGCACCGCGAGCGGATGGCGGAGAACCTCGCCCTCTTCGACTTCGAGCTCACCGCGGCCGACATCGCCGCGCTCGCCGCCCTGGACCAGGGCCCTTCGGGGCGGATCGGCCCGGACCCTGCGACGTTCGACCGGATGTGACCCGCCAGCGATCCTCAGGAGCTAGACCATGCGGTCGTTGACCACGGCCGCTGAGCCGGGAGCGCTGGCGACCTGGGGCCACAACGCGCCCAGCACCTCGATGGCTCGGGTCAGGCCCTCCGGATCGACGGTGAGCGGGAGCCGGATATGGCGCTCGTAGGCGCCGTCGGTGCCGAAGCGCGGACCAGCGGTGATGTGGAGGTTCGCGGCCCGGGCCGCGAGGGTGAGCTGTGAGCTCACCGGCTGGGGGAGCTTGATCCATGCGGCGAGACCGCCGTGGAGCGTCGGCGGCAGCTCCCAGTCGGGCAGGCACTCGTCGACGCCTTCGTAGAGGGCGTTCCGCCGTTCCAGCAGCTGGGCCCGGCGCTCCTCGGTGATCTCCGCCGTCCTGGCGATGAGCTGGGCGGCCACCAGCTGCTCCCAGACGGGGGTGCCGAGGTCGTTGGCGGGGCGGAGGCCGGCGAGGCGACCCAGCATCTCCTGGCCAGCGCGGATCCAGCCGATCCGCAGTCCGCCCCAGAGCTGCTTGCTGGCCGATCCGATGTGGAGGACCCGGGCTCGGTGCTCCGCGGCGAGGGTGGCCAGCGGCGCGTAGCGCTCGGGCCGGTCGATGTCGAGCTCGGCGGTGGTCTCGTCGGCGACGACGATCGCGTCGACTCTGGCAGCCGCGGCGAGCAAGGCATGGCGGTCGTCCATCGTCATCGACCGGCCGGTGGGATTGTGGAAGTCCGGCATCACGTAGGCCAGTGCCGGCGTGGTGCGCAAGATCGTCGCGCTGAGCGCGTCGGCGTCCCAGCCGGCCTCGGTCGTCACGGGAGAGGTGACCACGCGTCCACCGGCCGCCAGCAGCGCGTCGTACGCGTGTGGATAGGAGGGGCTCTCCGCGTAGGCCCGGTCGCCGCGAGCGAGCAGGCAGCGCGCGGCCAGCGCGATGGCGCTCTGGGCTCCGGTGGTCACCAGGATCTGGCCCGGCTCGGTCGGCAGTCCACGCGCGGCATAGCGCTCCGCGATCGCCTGGCGCAGCTCAGGCAGTCCGAGAAGGTGGTAGCCCGGCGTGTCGTAGTGGGAGGCGAGCATCTCGGTGGCGCTCCTCGCCGCGTCGGGGAGGAGCCTGGTGGCCGGCAGTGTCGCCATGGCGAGGTTGACGAGGTTCGGCCGGGTGCGGATGGCATCCGGCGTGATCAGCGGCAGCATCGTCGTCGTACCCGAGCCCTGGACACTGCGGGCGTAGCCCGTCTCGCGCAGGAGCCGGTACGCCGCGGTGATCGTGGTGCGACTGAGGGCGAGCCGCTCGGACAGCTCGCGCTCGGAGGGCAGGCGTACGTCGGTGGAGATCCGGCCATCGATCAACAGCAGCCGGACCCGCTCGGCCAGGGCCTCGTAGGCGGGCGCGTCACCGCGCCACTGGCCCAGCATCTCGGTGAGCGCCCCAGCGGCCAGTCGTCCCCGAACCATCAGGCCACTTTAGCCGAACTGGCCTCTTGTTTCATAAGCGGACTGGTTATTGGCTTTACGCAGCGGGTCCACTCCGGGGACCCACCTCTGCAGAAGGAGCCGACTCATGATGGTCGCAGACTGCCCGCACCGCGGACGGACCCTCGTCGGGTACTCCGATCTCCTGGCCCTCGTCAACGTCGCCTCCGGCGTGATCGTCATGCACTGGACCTGCGCCTGCGGCGGGACGCATCTGACGGCGACCGGCGGCGTTGCCGCGGCCGATCCGGTGCACGCCGCTGCCGCTGTCGAGGCGGTGCGCCGGGTCCTCGATGGCGAGCCGGCCGGGGCCGAGGTATCGCTCCTCTTCGATGACGAGGACGAGACTCCGGAGCGAAGAGCCTGCTGACGGCGCCCGGCCTACTCGTCGGGGTAGAGCAGGCAGGCGACGTCGACGGTGCCGCTGGGGCCCTCCACGGGTCTCAGCGCGGGATCGGTCCCGGGCCGGAAGGCGACGCGCACTCCCCGCTCGGCGTCATCGATCGACTCCACGCCGCTCCACATCGGCTCGTCGGGCCGTTCGGCCCGCATCCGGTCGAGGAGCGCGCGGAGATCGGCGGCCGAGGACGCACCGACCGTGACGGTCGTGGCGGGCTCGTCGAGACCGCTGAGGTCGCCGACCAGCGCCTGCTCGGCCTCGTACTCCTCCGGCGTACGCCGGGTCCAGTGCTCCTCGATCACCGCGCGCAGGTCACGCGACTCCCAGCCGCAGTCGGCGAACGCGGCGGTGCAGCGCGGGTGGAAGGAGCAGCCCAGCGGCGGGTTCGCCGCGTCCGGGATCTCGCCGCGGGGCAGGTCGCGCGGGACCATCCGCTCCGGGTCCGGCTCGGGGATCGCCCGGAGCAGCGCCTGCGTGTAGGGGTGCCGCGGGTGGGCGAAGATCTCCTCGGTCTCGCCGATCTCCACGATCCGGCCGAGGTACATGATCGCCACCCGCGGCACCCCTACACGCAGGCGCTGCTCCGGGCGATCCCC
>CAZTHV010000416.1:0-2684 GCA_964613165.1 uncultured Marmoricola sp. | reverse complement strand
CTGCCTTCGTCTGGTCGGACAGTGGCCTCAGCGTAGGGCCGGCGACACCTGCCGCTCGCCGCTCCTACTCCGGCAGGTCGCGCGGGCGAGCGAGCCTCCACGGGGAGTCCGGGTCCGTCTCCCGGGCGTGCTGGGGAACCCGGACGCCGTAGCGCGGGACGCCGTCGTCGGGAACCCTGCCGAGGTACTCGTGACCGGTCATCCGGCACCACGCCGGCAGGTCGATGGGGGCCACCGGGTCGGTCGTCTCGAGGTGCACCACCGTGCCGGCCGGCAGGTCCTCGGCCGCGTTGCGCAGCAGGACCAGCAGGCGGGCGCACCCGAGGTCGCCGCCTCGCAGGAGGTACGCGCCCTCGGTGACCAGGAACTCCACGAGCGTCGAGTCTGGCACGACGGCGGCCGTCCTCAGACGATCTGGTCCAGCAGCCCGGTGTCGACGTCGTAGAGGAAGCCGCCGACCGCGGTCGTGGGCGGGATCAGCGGGTGCGAGCGGACCTTGCGGATGTCGACGGTGAGCGCGGCGCGCTGGTCGGCGATCACCGAGAACGAGTGCCAGGTGGCGTCATGGCCCATCGCCGAGCCGATCTTCTCCTGGAGCTCGGCCTCGCTGCTGGTCGTCATCGCACATCGGGTGTGCGGGATCACCAGGATCCTCTTCACGTTCAGCAGGTGGGTGCCCAGCACCAGCGCCTCGAGCGCCGCCTCGGTGACCCGGCCGCCGGGATTGCGGAAGATCTTGGCGTCGCCGGGCTTGAGCCCGAGCATGCCGAGCGGGTCGATCCGCGAGTCCATGCAGGTCACCAGTGCGATGCCGGCATGGGCGACGCCGTCGAAGCCGCTGAGCTTGAAGTCGGCCGCGAAGGCCTGGTTGGCTGCTAGCAGGTCGTCGAATTCACCACTCACTCTCGCGAGGCTAGCGCCTGCCGGACACTGACCCGGGCTCCCGTCCGAAGCACGGAATTGGCATACATCCTTCCCGCGAGCCAGACCAGGAGCGGGACCAGGGCGATGGAGAGGCCGACGGAGAGCGCGATCTCCCACCCGGGCACGTCGCCGGCGGCGATCCGCACCGGCATCACCAGCGGCGCGGTGAACGGGACCAGCGCGAGCACCCTGACCAGGGTGTTGTCCGGATCCCAGGTGCCGATCGACACCGCGACGACGTACGGCACGATCATCAGCGTCATCACCGGTGCGATGACTGAGCCGACGTCCTCCTGACGGGAGACCAGCGAGGCGAGGCCGGCCATCACCAGGGCATAGGTCAGGTAGCCGATCGCGAACCAGCCGACCGCTCCGACCGCGGCGGACGCGAGATTGAGCGATCCGGTGTCGACCAGGTCGAACGCCTTCGCGCTTCCGACGGCCGCGAGCAGGATGGCGCCGACCTGGACGAGCCCGACCAGGCCGATCCCGAGGACCTTGCCCGCCATCAGCTGCCAGGGCCGCAGCGCCGCGAGGAGCAGCTCCACGACGCGGCTGGACTTCTCCTCGACGACGCCCTGGGCGACCATCTGCCCGGTGGTCATCAGACCCAGGAAGATGAGGATGCCGACCAGGTAGCCGGCCACGACCTGCTCGGGGGAGACCTGGTTGGGCTCCAGTGCCCTGACCTCGGGCGCCGCGTCGGCGACCGCGCCCGCAACGGTCGCGGGATCACCGCCCAGCGAGCGGATCTGGCCGGAGAGCGTCTCCTGCTGGGCCACCGCGGTCAGCGTCGAGCGCAGGCCGGGGTCGAGCTGGTCCTTGACGACCACGACGATCCGCTCCGGCGTGCCGGTCACCAGCGCGTCGACGTCGCCGTCGCGGACCGCCCGCTCGCCGGCCGACCGGGTGGCGATCCTCGTGGTCCGTACGGCGTCCTCGCCGCTGAGCTGCTGCACCGGCTCGGCGAGGGCCCCCGTCGACGGTACGAAGCCGACCGTGGGCGGGTCGGTGTCGACCGCGATCTTGAGCAGCAGGCCGCCGAGGAGCATCGCCGCGATCAGCCCCGCGGTCGAGAGCAGGAACGCCTTGGAGGCCGCCTTGGCACGGATCTCCCGCCCGGCGACCAGCCAGACCGGCGCGCCCGCGCCGGCCCGGCTCGCTGTGTTGCCACTCGCTGTATTGCCACTCATCGGGCCGCCTCCACCGGGGAGGTCACCGCGTCGCGGTAGAGCTCGGTGAGCGTGGGTCGCAGCGGGGCGAACTCGCGGACCGGACCGGCCGCCAGCGCCGCGGCGAGCACCGGCTGCTCGGCGCCGTGATCGGCGGAGTCCAGCTCCAGCACGGTCCGGCCCTCGCCGCTCTCCACCACGCGTACGCCGGGCAGGCCGGACGCCCACGACCCGCCCGGCGGTCCGTGCACCAGCCAGCGCGGTCGCTCGTGGCGGCGCAGCTCGTCGATGGCGCCGACCGCGACCATGGTGCCGTCGCGGATGATGCCGACCCGGTCGCACAGCCGCTCGACGAGATCGAGCTGGTGGGAGGAGAAGAGCACCGGGACGCCGGCGGCAGCGCGGTCGCGCAGGACGCCGGACATCACGTCGACGGCGACCGGGTCGAGGCCGGAGAAGGGCTCGTCGAGGACGAGGAGCTCCGGGTCGTGCACCAGGGCCGCGGCCAGCTGCACCCGCTGCTGGTTGCCCAGCGACAGGGTGCCGACCTCGTCCTCGCGACGTCCCTCGACGCCCAGGACCTCGGTC
>CAZTHV010000415.1:0-2693 GCA_964613165.1 uncultured Marmoricola sp. | reverse complement strand
GTCGTCGTCGAGACGGGTGGGGGACAGGAAGCCGACGGAGACGCGGGCGGGGATGTCCAAGGCGCGTGCCATCGTCGCCATCGCGGTGGCGAACTGCTCGCAGTAGCCGAACCGCTCGGTGGTGATGAACTGCGCGATGGCGTCCATGCCGCTGTCCTGGTCCGGCTTGAGGGAGTAGGTGAAACCGCCGTCCCGGCGGAACCAGTCCTGCAGCGCGACTGCCTTGGTGTAGGCCGTGGGCGCGTCGGCGGTGACCGTGGCCGCGGTCGTGCGGATCACCTCGGGAAGGTCGGACGGCAGCGCCGTCATCGGCTTGGCGATGTCGTCGGGGGCGGAGAAGGCACGGTTGAGCCCGGTCGCCGACAGTGCCGGGGTGAACGCGCGAAGCGTGTAGTCCAGCCCGCTGGAGTCGAAGTGGCCGTCGGCGCTGGCGATGTCCAGCGTCCGCACGTCGTAGCGCCAGTCGCCCCGACTGACCTGGATCTCCCGGGTCGGGTACGGCGTCGGCAGCCAGCTGGTCACGAAGCTGCGACTCAGCGCGAGCCGCCACTGCGACTCGCTGCCGGGCATCGTCATCGCCAGGCCGGGGGCCGGGGGCAGCGGCCCGTCGGCGGTGTTCGAGGCCGGCAGACTGCGCTTCGAGGGCAGCCAGGCGTCGCCGGTGAAGCGGTCCAGCACGCTCAGTCGCAGGTACGTCGGGTCGGCGTCGGTGCTCGCGAAGACCATCGGCACATGGGCCTTGCGGACCAGATCGCGGCGGATGTCGATCAGCGGGCTGGTCAGCCGGACCGTCGTGGAGCCTGACCCGCCCGAGCCGTTGCCCTGGCCCGGCGGGGAGAGCACGCCCTCGCCGAGGGGAAGAAGGCCGGGCACGAGCAGCGCGACGACGGCGACGACCAGGCCGACCTGGGCAGCGCTGCCGCGCATGGTCGCGTCGACGCCGACGGGCTCGCTGCCCGCCGGCCCACGGACCCAGTGGCGCACCCGGTCGACCTGGTCGTCGGCGAGCATCAGCGCGAAGAGCAGGCCGGTGGCGACGAAGACCATCCAATGCAGGTCCGCGGCCAGCACGGCGACGGGGACGGTGAGCGTGACCAGCAGGGGGAGCCCGGCCCAGGCCGGTCGGCGGAGCCCGCAGGCGAGCAGATCCACCGAGACGACCACGACCAGGCCGACCACGAGGAGGTAGGCGGCGGTCTCGGGATAGCGATCGCTGACCGGAGCGGCGTAGACGTTGATCGCGACCGCGCCGGCGTGGAGCTCCTCGGCCAGCGCGGTCAGGTCGCCCGGCGTCGGCAGCCCACGCCGTCCGCCGAAGCCGGCGACGTGGTGCACGCAGTAGAGGAGACCGGTCAGGAGCTGGGCCGGCAGTACGGCGTACCAGCCCCAGCGCAGCCACCGGCCGAGCGCGCCGACCGCGGCCATCAGCAGCCCGCCCACGAGCACCGGTCCGAGGAAGCGCTCGGGATGCTCGACCAGCCCGGCCCACGACCACAGCGCGACCCAGCCGGCGGCCAGCGCCGTCACGGCGCTGAGCAGGCGGCGGAGCAGCGCGCGGCGAGTCGTCGGCCCAGTCGCCCGGTCAGTCGCCGGTCCAGTCATCCGCCCAGCCCCTGCCAGGAGAGGGCGAACGGCTCCCCGGCACGCCAGGTCGCCGCCTTCCAGCCGTGGTGGCGCAGCCAGTCCGTGGCCGGCTCGTTCGAGGAGGCGTCCCGGACGGGAGGCTGTCCGGGGCCTCGCGCCCAGGTGGCCACGTCGAGCACCACCGCGTAGGCCGCGCCGCCACGTGCGGGTATCCGGGCCCAGAGCGCGCGGTCGTGCGGGGTGGCCGAGCCGAGCACCGCCACGGTCGTACCGCGCGTGACGGTCTCGTCCATCCAGGTCGTGTCCAGGTCACGGTCCCTCGACTCGTGCAGGACGGCGAGTCGCTCCAGCAGCGGCCGCGCGCTCACCGCCGCGCCGTCCTCGTGCCAGCCGTGGCCCAGCTCCTCGCCCTCGGCGCTGACCAGCCGGATCCGGTAGCCGAGGTGCGCCAGGTGCACCGCGATCGAGGCGGCGGCCGAGACCGCTGCCTCCAGTGACGAGTCCGGATCCGGACCCTGGTGGGAGGCCGCCCGGTTGTCCAGGACCAGCGTGCACCGCGACTGCCAGGGCTGCTCCTCGCGGCGGACCATCAGCTGGCCGACCCGGGCGGTACTGCGCCAGTGCACCCGCCGCAGGTCGTCGCCGAGGCGGTAGTCGCGCACCGTCACGTCCGCTGCCCCGCCGCTGGCGAACGGTCGCGGGCGGTTGTCGCCGGTGCCGGTCCAGACTCCGTGGAGAGCGATCGCCGGCAGCGGCTCGAGCCGGGGGATCACCACGAACGTCGCTGTGCGGGTGAAGGTACGTCGCAGCTGCAGCATGCCGAACGGGTCGCCGACCTGGACCTCCAGCGGCCCGATCTCGTAGCGGCCCCGACGGACCGCCGCGAGCGGGTAGTCGACCCGGCGCCGCCAGCCCGGACGCATCGTGTCGATGACGAACCTCGGCGCGGTCCCGAGCACGCCGGGCAGGCGCTCCTCGACCAGCAGGGTGCCGGTGGTCGGCCCGACGTTGGTGACCTCCAGCCGGGCGGTGGCCCGCTGGCCGACCTCGACCTGGTCGGCGCTGAGGGTCCGGCTCAGACCGAGCCGGCTGCCGGAGCGGGCGGCCCA
>CAZTHV010000414.1:0-2727 GCA_964613165.1 uncultured Marmoricola sp. | reverse complement strand
CTTCGGTGGCATGGGCGCGGCGATCGCGCTCAAGCGCCTGGCCATCGGCGCCGACACCACCGATCTCGCCATCTTCGAGCGCGAGGACGACCTCGGCGGCACCTGGCACGTCAACCACTACCCCGGCCTGGCCGTCGACATCGCCAGCGTCACCTACTCCTACTCCTTCGAGCCCAACCCTCACTGGAGACACTGGTTCGCCCGCGGTGCCGAGCTCAAGCGGTACGCCGAGCACGTGGCCGACACGTACGACCTGCGCCGGCACATGGAGTTCGGCGTGCTCGTCGAGAGCGCCCGCTGGGACGAGGAGGCCGGCCACTGGGCGGTCACCATCACCAGGGACGGGCACCAGGAGACGCGTACCGCGACGTACCTGATGACCGCCACCGGCTTCCTGTCCCAGCCGCGCATGCCGGACATCGAGGGCGTGCACGACTTCACCGGCACGGTCATCCACACCGCCGCCTGGGACGACGACGCCGACCTGACCGGCAGGCGCGTGGCCGTCGTCGGCACCGGCGCCACCGCGGTCCAGCTGATCCCGGAGATCGCCAAGGGCGCCGGCGCGCTGACCGTCTACCAGCGCACGCCGATCTGGGTGACCCCCAAGACCGACCTGCGCATCCCGCGCGGTCTGCGGATGCTCTTCGCGCGTGTGCCGGCCACCCAGCGGATGGCGCGCCGGATCAACAGCGCCTGGCTGGAGGGGATGATGGTCACCGCGGTGCTGCACTACCGCCAGGCCCGGTTCCTCAACGCCGGTGCGGCGACACTGGCCAAGGCGCATCTGCGCCGGCAGGTGCGCGATCCCGAGCTCCGCCGCAGGCTGACACCGGACTACAGCTTCGGGTGCAAGCGGCCGACCTTCTCCAACGAGTACTACCCGACCTTCAACCGGCCTCACGTCCGCCTGGAGACCGGCCCGATCGAGCGGATCACCCCGACCGGCATCGTCACCGCCGACGGCCACGAGACCGAGATCGACGTGCTGGTCCTGGCCACCGGCTTCAACCTCTGGGACACCAATTTCCCGGCGTTCGAGGTGCTCGGGCGGGATGGGCGCAACCTCGGCAAGTCCTGGCGGGAGCGGGGCTACCACGCCTACGAGGGCGTCACCGTCCACGGCTTCCCCAACTTCGTCACGCTGAACTCGCCGTACTCCTACTCCGGACTGTCCTACTTCATGACCATCGAGGTGCAGATGCGCCACCTGGAGCGGCTCTTCGGCGAGGTACGCCGGCGCGACGCGGACGTCTTCGAGATACGCGAGGAGGCCGACCGACGGTTCCTGGACCGGATGCTCGAGCGGATGGACGACACGGTCTTCACCCGCGGCTCATGCGCGACCGCGCGCAGCTACTACTACACCAACGAGGGCGACGCCGTGCTGCTCCGGCCGACCTCCTCCGCCGACGCCCGCCGCGCGGTCGAGGCGTTCAGCCTGGACGACTACGCCTACGCCTGAGCGACGTCGAGCCGCGCCGACACGACGAGCTCTGTCTCCGGATCGCCCATCCGGCGGTGCCGTCGTGGCAGGCTACGGCGCAGAGACGTCACCCCTCGGAAGGACCCATCGATGAGCGAGCAGCAGCCGCCGTACCCGAGCTACCCACCGCCCGGTGCTCCGATGGCGCCGCCTGCCGTGCCGTACGCCGGAGGCCCGCAGCCGGCGTACGCGAGCTGGATCTCCCGGGTCGTCGCCAACATCCTCGACGGGTTCATCGAGCTGCTGGTCGGCCTGGTCCCCGGCGTGATCGGCGTGGTGATCCTGGTACAGACCTCCGAGACGACCACGACCACCACCGAGAGCGGCACCACGACGACGATCACCGACACCAACCCGCTCGGCATCGTCCTGCTCGTGCTTGCCGGCGTGCTGATGGTGGTCTTCCTGATCTGGAACGTGGTCTTCCGCCAGGGCCGTCGTGGTGCCACCGTCGGCAAGTCGATGATGCGGATCAAGGTGGTTCGCCAGGCCGACGGACAGGTGCTCGGCGCCGGGATGGCCTTCGTGCGCTACGTCCTGATGTCGATCCTGGGCGGCATCTGCTTCCTGAACTACCTGTGGCCATTGTGGGATCCGAGGAACCAGACCTGGCACGACATGCTGGTCAGCTCCGTCGTCGTGAAGGACTGATCCGAGCGCTGATGGGCCCCGCGACGTCTCGGATCGCCGCGGGGCCCGACTAGAGAATGCCCGAGGGCCAGGACCCTGTCAGCGGAATCACCGAGATGAGCCGGCCCCGATCGCCGGGCGGTACTGTCGCTCCGAAGCCGCGGCCGGACAACGGCGCGGTCCAGGAGGTCACAGGTGGAGCCAGGCGGGGCGGCGTGGGTTCCCCGGACCGACGACCCCGACGCCGTCTACGACGCGCTGACGGCCTGGGCCGATGGGCAGGGCCTGAGCCTCTACCCGCACCAGGACGAGGCCATCATCGAGCTGCTCGGCGGCAGCAATGTCGTCCTGGCCACCCCGACCGGGTCGGGGAAGTCGCTGGTGGCGGTAGCCGCGCATGCGGCCGCCCTGGCGGGTGACCGGGTCAGCTTCTATACCGCTCCGATCAAGGCCCTGGTGAGCGAGAAGTTCTTCGCGCTCTGCGAGATCTTCGGTGCGGCCAATGTCGGCATGCTGACCGGGGACGCGTCGGTAAACCCCGATGCACCCATCATCTGCTGCACCTCGGCGGTGCAGCGCGGGGTGACGCCTCCCACCACGCGGTCGTTTTC
>CAZTHV010000413.1:1398-2728 GCA_964613165.1 uncultured Marmoricola sp. | reverse complement strand
TACTTCCTGGAGATGAACACCCGGCTCCAGGTCGAGCACCCGGTCACCGAGGAGGTGGTCCGCGTCGACGGCGAGCGGCCCGACCTGGTTCGGCTGCAGCTGCGGATCGCCGCCGGCGAGCCGCTGGGGTTCGAGCAGGAGGCGGTCACCCTGGACGGCCATGCCATCGAGGCCCGGGTGTACGCCGAGGACGCGTTCAACGGCTTCCTCCCACAGGCCGGCACCGCCGAGCTGGCCCGCTGGTCGCCGATGACGCGCAACGACGTGGCGTTGGAGAGCGGCCAGGAGATCGGCAGCGCCTACGACCCGATGATCGGCAAGATCATCGCCGCCGGCCGCGACCGGGAGACGGCGCGTCGCCGGCTCGTCGAGGGGATCGACGACACGATGATCCTCGGGCTGACCACCAACCTCGGCTTCGTCCGGGCGCTGCTGGACGGCCGGCCCTTCCGCGACGCCGCGATCGACACGGCCTGGCTGGACCGTCACCCCGACGCGATCGTTCCGGCGCCGGCTCCCGAGGCGGCGGTGTTCGCGGCCTGGGCGGTCGCCGACAGCGAGATCGGCGAGCGGCCCGGCGACCCGTTCGGCACGGCCGACGGCTGGCGGCTGTCCGGGCCCTCGGCTCCGGCGACGATTCCGCTGGTCGATCACGGTGAGGTCGTGCGCTGGAGCGTGTCGTGGAGCCGGCTGACCGGCCCCGACGGCGAGGTCGCCACCCGGCTGCTCGCCCGGACGCCGGTCCGGACCGGTCTGCAGCTGCTCCGGCTGGAGATCCAGGGGATCGCCCGTGAGGCGGCGGTCCGGGTGCGGCGGCGTACCGTCGACGTGGTGTACCGCGGAACGACGCACTCCTTCGGCCGGCCCGACGCGACCTCCCCGACGGCCGCGGGGCCGGATCAGGGGGCCGTGCTGGCGCCGATGCCCGGCACGGTGCTGGCGCTCGACGTCGCCGTCGGCGACCGGGTCGAGGAGGGCCAGCGGCTCGGGGTGCTGGAGGCGATGAAGATGGAGCACACTCTCCGCGCGCCGTACGCCGGGATGGTGACCAAGGTCGGCGCGACCACCGGATCCCAGGTGGCGCTGCACCATCTGCTCGTCGAGGTGGAGGCCGGCGATGACTGAGCCCGTCGAGACCGGACCCGGACGAGTCACCGTCTACGAGGTCGGCCCGCGCGACGGCCTGCAGAACGAGCAGGGAATCGTCCCCGTCGAGGCCAAGGCCGAGTTCGTCCGCCGGCTCGTCGCGGCCGGCCTGTCCGTGGTGGAGGCAACCAGCTTCGTCCACCCGGCGTGGGTCCCGCAGCTGGCCGACGCCGCCGAGCTGATC
>CAZTHV010000413.1:0-1388 GCA_964613165.1 uncultured Marmoricola sp. | reverse complement strand
GATCGAGCTGCTCGGCGAGGAGGGTCGCCGGCATCCGGTGCTGGTGCCGAACGAGCGCGGCCTGGATCGCGCTCTGCAGCTGGGATGCGAGCACATCGCGATCTTCGGCAGCGCCACCGAGACCTTCGCGCAGCGCAACCTCAACCGCAGCCTCGACGGCCAGTTCGCGATGTTCGAGCCCACGGTCGAGCGCGCCTTGGCCGCGGGGATGGACGTCCGCGCGTACGTGAGCATGTGCTGGGGCGATCCCTGGGAGGGCGAGGTGCCGATCGCGCAGGTCGTCGAGGTCGGCACCCGGCTGCTCGACCTCGGCGCCACCCAGCTCTCCCTCGGCGACACCATCGGCGTCGGGACGGCCGGGCGGGTCCGCGAGCTGCTGACCGCGTTCAACGAGGCCGGCGTGGCCAACGACCGGCTGGCGGTGCACTTCCACGACACCTACGGACAGGCGCTGACCAACGCCTACGCCGCGTGGCAGCACGGCATCACGACGTACGACGCCAGCGCCGGCGGTCTCGGCGGCTGCCCCTATGCCGAGAGCGCCACCGGCAACCTCGCCACCGAGGACCTGGTCTGGCTCTTCCGCGGGCTCGGCGTGGAGACCGGGGTCGACCTCGACGCGCTGGTGGCGACGAGCGTCTGGATGGCGGGCCTTCTCGGCCGGCCCAGTCCGTCGCGGGTGGTCAACGCCCTGGCGTGAACGGGCCGCACCCCCGCGAGGCATGATGGACGGGTGAGCAAGAAGGCACCTGTCGACGACATCGGGGATCGCGACCTGGAGGTCCACCCGCCCAAGGAGGTAGCGGCGGGCGTGCCCGCCGTCGTCCGCGCGACCCGGATGGCCGTGGAGCAGATGGGCGTGGCCCGGGCGACCCGGACCCTGCTCCTGGTCAACCAGAACGACGGCTTCGACTGCCCGGGCTGCGCCTGGCCGGAGCCGGGCCACGTGCATACGGCCGAGTTCTGCGAGAACGGCGCCAAGGCGGTCGCCGAGGAGGCGACGCTGCGCCGGGTCACCCCGCAGTTCTTCGCCGAGCACGGCATCGACGACGTGCGCGGCCGGTCCGACTACTGGCTGGGCCAGCAGGGGCGGCTGACCACGCCGATGCACAAGCCCGAGGGCGCCAGCCACTACCAGCCGGTCAGCTGGGAGCGGGCGCTCGACATCGTCGCCACCGCGCTGACCGGACTGGCCGACCCGGACGAGGCGGTCTTCTACACCTCGGGCCGCACCAGCAACGAGGCGGCGTTCGCCTACCAGCTCTTCGTCCGCGAGTACGGCACCAACAACCTGCCGGACTGCTCCAACATGTGCCACGAGTCCAGCGGGTCCGCGCTGACCGAGACTCTCGGGATCGGCAAGGGCACCGTGACCCTGGACGACCTCG
>CAZTHV010000412.1:721-2740 GCA_964613165.1 uncultured Marmoricola sp. | reverse complement strand
ATATCGACCGCAATGAACTGCGTGTGATCATCGGCCCGAACGGTGCAGGCAAGACCACGCTGCTCGATCTGATCTGCGGCAAGACCAAGGCCGGCGCGGGCAGCATCGGTTACGCCGACCTGAGCCAGGCCGGCGAGTTGAGTACCGCCAACATCAAGATCGGCTCGGAGTACGTCGCCCCGTCCGCCGAGGCGGCCGCCAAGGCGTTGGAGTCCTCCCCGCTGGTCGAGGGTCGCCCGGAGAGCTCGATGGCCGTGGAGATCGACCGCGCGACCACTGCCGAGGGCGCCTACCCGCTGATGCTGGTGTCGTACCTGATCGCCTGCCCGACGTACGACGGCGGCAAGGCCGACCTGGTCAAGGGCTTCCTGTCCCACGTGATCAGCACCGAGGGGCAGCAGGAAGCGGCCACCAACGCCGGCTCCGCGCCGCTCCCCGCCTCGCTGCAGGAGAAGGCCCAGCAGCTGGTCGACTCCATCACCGCCAGATGACGGACGGTCACGCACCTTGAGCACCACCGCGACCGAGGCCGGATCGCCCAGGCAGCGCCTGGGTGATCTGGTCTTCGCCAACCTCACCCGGGGCGCCGCGGCCGTCATCTTGGTGGCGCTCGCCGGCGTTGCGATCTTCCTCACCGCCGAGGGACTGCCCGGCCTGCGCGCCGGCAGCGATGACCTCAGCGGGCACGCCACCTTCGCCGGCTACGTCTGGCCGCTTGTCTTCGGCACCCTCTGGGCCGCGGTGATCGCGCTGGCCATCGCCGTACCGCTTGCCATCGGCGTCGCGCTCTCGGTCTCGCACTACGCGCCGCGGCGGATCGCTGTGGCAATCGGGTACGTCGTGGACCTGCTCGCCGCCGTCCCCAGCGTCGTGTACGGCCTGTGGGGCATCGGCTTCCTCGGCCCGCGACTCGTCCCGGCGTACAACTGGCTGGAGGAGAACCTCGGCTGGATTCCGCTGTTCAAGGGCCCGGCGTCCACGACCGGCCGTACCATCCTGACCGCCGCCATCGTGCTGGCGATCATGGTGCTGCCCATCGTCACCGCGATCTCGCGGGAGATCTTCGCTCAGACGCCCCGCCTTCACGAGGAGGCCGCGCTGGCGCTGGGCGCGACTCGCTGGGAGATGATCCGCCTCGCGGTGCTCCCCTACGCCCGCTCCGGCATCGTCTCCGCGGCGATGCTCGGACTCGGCCGCGCGCTCGGCGAGACCATGGCCGTCGCGATGGTGCTCTCGGCGAGCGGGATCGTCTCGATCAACCTGATCTCGGCGACCAACCCCTCCACCATCGCCGCCAACATCGCCCTCACCTTCCCCGACGCCACCGGCCTGAAGGTCAACGCCCTGATCGCCAGCGGCCTGGTGCTCTTCGTGATCACCTTCGCAGTGAACTTCGCCGCCCGGGCGATCGTCGCCCGGCGCGAGATCGGGCGTGACTGATGACCAACGAGGTGCGTGATCGGGGGGCGGCGCCCGGGGAGCATGCAAATGTGACAGCAGTGGTAGCGGGCCGCGCCCCCGGCCTCAGCCGCCACATTGGCATGTCCGGGCGGCTCCCAACCTGGGCACCCCTCCTCGTCGGCGGCGTCGCCGCCGCGATCGCAGCTCTGATCGGGCTGATGGCCGGCTGGCATCTGACCGGGATCGTCATCCTCGCCGCGTTCGTGTATGTCGTGGCGCTGCCATCGTGGGCACGAGTCGTCGAGAACGCTCGCTCGGCCGTCGACCACCTGGCCACGTCACTGGTCTGGGTCTGCCTGGCGATCGCGCTGGTACCGCTGGTGTCGTTGATGTGGAAGGTGATCACGCTCGGCACCCCCGAGATCAGCGGCCGCTTCCTCACCTGGTCGATGCGCAACGTGGTGGGAGAGCCCGGCGGCGTCTACCACGCGCTGATCGGCACGGTCCTGATCACCCTGGCCGCCACTGTCATCTCGGTGCCGATCGGCCTGATGACCGCGATCTACCTGGTCGAGTACGGCGACGAGTCCCGCATGGCCCAGGGCATCCGCTTCCTGG
>CAZTHV010000412.1:0-711 GCA_964613165.1 uncultured Marmoricola sp. | reverse complement strand
CGCCGGCCTCTTCGCCTACGCCCTGTTCGTGCTCTTCTTCGGCGAGGGCGTGCACATGGGACTCGGCGGTGGCGTGGCACTGTCACTGCTGATGATCCCCATCGTGGTCCGCTCCACCGAGGAGATGCTCAAGCTGGTGCCGGCCGATCTGCGTGAGGCGTCGTACGCGCTCGGCGTACCGAAGTGGAAGACCGTCGTACGGGTTGTACTGCCCACCGCGATGGCCGGCATCATCACCGGCATCACCCTCGCTATCGCGCGGGTGATCGGCGAGACCGCGCCGCTGCTGATCATCGCCGGGTCCACCGACTCGGTGAACTTCAACCTGTTCCGGGAGCAGATGATGACCCTGCCGGTCTTCATCTACTACAGCTACACCCAGCCCGGCAGCCAGCCCGAGATCATGCAGGGGATGGCTTGGGGCGCCGCCCTTGTGCTGATCATCCTGGTGATGGTCCTCAACCTCGCCGCGCGGCTGGCCGGCCGGCTCTTCTCACCCAGGAAGAGCTGACACGATGAGAATGAGAGCAATCTGATGGCCAAGAGCATCGACATCTCCGACTTGAACGTCTACTACGGCGATTTCCTCGCCGTGGAGGGCGTGTCGATGACGATCCCTGCGCGCTCGGTGACCGCACTGATCGGCCCGTCCGGCTGTGGCAAGTCCACCTTCCTGCGCACGCTCAACCGGATGACCTCGTGCATCCGGTT
>CAZTHV010000411.1:0-2782 GCA_964613165.1 uncultured Marmoricola sp. | reverse complement strand
CTAGCTTGAGGTGCTAGTGCCCGTATTAGGGCGTGGGGGTTCAAGTCCCCCCTCGGACACAGAGCAGGCCCCTGACTCCTCGAGAGTCAGGGGCTCTGTCGTATCCGGGCGAACCACCAGCGCTTGACCAGCTCGGCAGTGGCGACGTAGGCGGCGACCAGGACGAGGAGGGCGCTGACGACGGCGAGGTCGGGGCGGTCGAGGGCGAACGCCTTCGCCATGCCGGGCACCCACGGCAGGCCGAGCGTGACCAGCGCAACCACGACCGAGGACCACACCAGGGCACTGCCGGGGCGGCTGCGCAGGACGGTACGACGAGTGCGCAGCACGAAGAGGACGGCGATCTCCGTGACCGCGGAGCCGATGAACCAGCCGGTGCGGAAGAGCGCGGCGTCGGCGTCGAAGCCCCACAGCAGCACGGCGAATGCGAGCAAGTCGAAGACCGAGCTGAGCAGGCCGAAGACCACCATGAAGCCGGCGACCTCGCGCATGTCCCAGCGACGCGGTCGGTCCAGCTGCTCGGGATCGACCCGGTCGCCGGCCAGCGCCACGCTGGGAAGATCGGAGAGGAAGTTCAGCAGCAGCACCTGGCGGGGGAGCAGCGGCAGGAAGGGCAGGAACATCGAGGCGATCGCCATGCTGAGGGTGTTGCCGAAGTTCGCGCTGATCGTGGTGTCGACGTACTTCACCGTGTTGGCGAAGGTCTGCCGCCCGAGCCGGATGCCATCGACGACGACGCGCAGGTCCTTGTCCAGCAGGACCAGCGCCGCAGCGGCCTTGGCCACGTCGACCGCGCTGTCCACCGAGATCCCGACGTCGGCCATCCGCAGCGGGCCGGTGTCGTTGATGCCGTCGCCGAGATAGCCCACTCCGGTGCCGTCATGACGGGTCGCCCGCAGGACGCGCTCCTTCTGCAGTGGCGTCAGCTCGGCGAACGCCGTGACCGTGCCGGCCATGGCGGCCAGCCGTTCGTCGTCGAGGGCGTCAACCTCGGCGCCGGTCACCACCGTCGGCTCGGCCACGCCGAGCTGAGTGCAGACGTGCCGGGCGACCAGCCGGTTGTCGCCGGTCAGCATGCACAGTCGTACGCCGAGCGTGGCCAGCATCGCCACCGTCTCGGGCAGCCCGTCCTTGACCGGGTCGTCGAAGACCAGGAATCCGGCGAAGTCGAGGTCGCGCTCGTCGACGGCGGTCTCGCCGTCGGCCCGCCGGACGGCGAGGGCGAGCACCCGGTGGCCGGAGCGGCTCAGCGACTCGAAGCCCGCTCGCAGCTCCCTACGACGCTCGCCGGTCAGCGTGCACACCGCGAGGACCGGCTCCACGGCGCCCTTGGTGACCAGCCAGCGCCCCTCGGGTGAATCGGCCAGCACCGAGAGCCGCTTGCGGTCGAAGTCGAAGGGCAGCTCGGCGACCCGGCTCCAGTCCGGCTCTGGCTGCCGCCCCCGCAGGATCGCGACGTCCAGCGGGTTGACGAAGCCGGTCTGCAGCGCGGCGTTGACCATGGCCCAGGTCCCAACCTCGTCGGAGTGATCGCCGTCGGCACCTCGTCGGAGTGATCGCCGTCGGCGTCGAGGGTCCCGGTCAGGGTCAGCGTGCCGACGGTGAGCGTGCCGGTCTTGTCGGTGCACAGGAGCTCCATGCTGCCGAGGTCCTCGATCGCGTCGAGACGGCGTACCAGCACCGAGGCGGCGGCCAGGCGACGAGCGCCTACCGACAGGCTGACCGCGACGATGGCGGGAAGCATCTGCGGCGTGACGCCGAGGGCGAGGGCCAGCGAGAACAGCACCGACTCCACGACCGGTCGGCCGAGCACCAGGTTCACCACCAGGATCATCCCGGTCAGCCCGGCCGTCACACGGGCGAGCAGCAGGCCGAAGCGAGCCGAGCCCTCCTCGAAGCCGGTCCTGCTTCTCCGTTCTCGCAGCGTGCCAGCCAGCCGGCCGAGCTCGGTGCGTGATCCGGTCTCGATCACGACGGCGGTGCCCTCACCGCTGACGACATGGCTGCCGCGGAAGAGCGCACTGCGCCGTTCGCCCAGGATCGCGGTGGCGGCGACCGGGTCGGGAGCCTTGTGCCGGGGGTAGACCTCGCCGGTGAGCGTGGCCTCGTCGACCTGAAGCGCCTCGGCGATGAGCACCCGGCAGTCGGCCGGCACGATGTCGCCGGCGTTGAGCACCAGGACGTCGCCGGGCACGATGCCGTCGGGATCGATCGCACGGGTCTCGCCGTCGCGCAGCACGTCGCTCCGCATGGCGACCTGGGCCAACAGCCGGGCGACCGTCCGCGAGGCCTGGTGCTCCTGCCACCAGCCCAGCAGTCCGCTGAGCACCACGATCGCCAGGATGATCGAGGCGTCGAGGACGTCGCCGAGCAGCATCGCCAGGCCGGTGGCGACCAACAGGATCAGCACGGTGGGCTGGCTGAACCGGCCGATCAGCGCGCGCAGCGGCCGGGTGCGCTCGGCTCCGCCCAGGTCGTTCGCGCCGTACGACGCCCGCCGCCGCTCGGCCTGCACGGTGCTGAGGCCGGCGGGCGTCGAGTCGACCGAGGCGAGCGCCTCCTCGGCGGTGGCTGCCCAGAACCCCGGTCTCCGCGGCGCCGGCCGCCGACCCTGTCCCACGTGCTCGAACGCTACTCCGGGCTGCTGGCCCAGTCGCGACGCGCGGAGGGCTAGACCAGGGTGTCGCGCGAGCCGGTCTCGGCTCGGCGCCGTCCTACCCTCGTGGCGTGAACGACATCTCCAGGTTGCCCTCCGAGCCGCGGCGATCCGCGCTCGGCAGGG
>CAZTHV010000410.1:0-2788 GCA_964613165.1 uncultured Marmoricola sp. | reverse complement strand
GCCGCCGATGTGGTGGCGGCGCTCCAGCACCAGCACCTTGAGGCCCAGCTCGTTCGCGCAGCGCTCAGCGACGGTCAGACCGAAGAAACCTGATCCGACGACGACGAGATCGGGGTCCACACACACTCCTAGTCAGGGAGACCCGCACCTGACGGGCCCGCGACAGTCTACCGAGGGGTCCCGCCGCTCCTATTCGCCAACAGGCTGCGGTACGCGACCTTTCTCACACTCTCCGGGACGAGGCGATAGCCGCCGCGGACCGCGACGTTGCGCAGATACTCCGCGCGCGTGGTGATGCCCAGGCGGCGCAGCCGGCGCTGCAGCTCCAGCTCGCTGCGGAGCAGCGCCCTCCCCCCTCGGCGCGCGTAGGCACCCGCGCCGACTCGATAGCGGACCAGCGGCTCGGGGAGATTGGCCGGCACCGCGCCGCCCTCGACCATCCGGGTGAACAGCAGGTAGTCCTCCAGCAGACCCAGGTCCGGGTAGCCGCCCGCCGCCAGCACGGCCTCGCGGCGGTAGACCACGGTCGGGTGGTTGAACGGATCGCGGAAGCGCACCACCCGGCGGATCTCGTCGGCGGTCGCCGGCGGCGTACGTCGGCCCACCACGTCGTCGGGAGCGGAGCCGAACTCGATCAGGCCGGACCCGACGATGTCCGCCCCGGCCTCGATCACCGGCACCTGCCGGGCGAACCGCTCGGGCTCGCTGACGTCGTCGGAGTCCATCCGGGCGACGATGTCGTGGGCGCAGGCGATCAGCCCCGCCTGCAGGGCCGGGCCGAGGCCGGCGTTCTCCGCCAGGACCAGGTGGTTGACCGGGACCGTGCTGTCCGCGATCACCCGGCCGATCTCCTCCGCGAGCCCGGGCGGCACCGGGCCGTCCTGGACCAGCACCACCTCGGCCGGTGGCCGCTGCTGGTGGCGGGTGCTGGACTCGAACGCGAGCCTGAGATGGCCGGGGTCGTCCCCGGCCCAGGTGCTCATCAAGAGGCTGAACGGCTCGTCGGCGCGCGCGGGCACCTCGGGACGGGCCGCGGCGAGTGCCTCGGCGTTGCTGCGCGGCCGGCGTACGCCCGCGCGGACCCCTTGCGCCAGCGCCCGGCCCAGCCGCTGCCGGTCACCGGAGCGGGCGATCGTCCGGGCCCAGCGGCGCAGCGTCGAGCCGGCGTAGAGCGCCTTCTCCGGCGCGCTCAGGCCGGTCGAGCGCCCGAAGAGCCAGAGCTTGTTGCGCACCTCGTAGAAGAACCGGTCGCCGGGGTCGGCGTCGGTGGAGCCGAAGACCGTGGTCTTGTGCACCACGACGCTGCTGGGGACGTACAGACCGGCGCCGCCGCGGATCAGCCGGGTGGAGTACTCGAAGTCGTCGTTCCACAGGAAGTAGTCGGCGACCGGCAGCCCTCGCTCCCGGACCCGACCGGCGTCGCACATGATCGAGACGAAGGACGCCGAGCGGATCGGGACGGCGCCGACCCGCGCCGCGGCCGCTCGCTCGTGGGCCGAGGCGCCCGGCTTGGCACGCGGGGTGTTCATCGGGTGGTCGCGGCCGTCGGTCCACACGACTCGGCTGGCGACCACGGCGGGGCGCGCGGCGTCGCCCAGGCCGGGATGGTCCGCCCAGGCGCGGACCAGCTCCTCGGCCGCCGTCTCGGTCGGCACGGTGTCGTCGTCGAGCAGCCAGACCAGGTCCGGCAGATGGGTGAGCGCCCGCTCGATGCCGACCGCGAATCCCCCGGCGCCGCCGGTGTTCTCACGCAGGCTCACCACGTCCAGACCGGCCTCCCGATCTGTTTGACCGGCCAGCCAGCCGGGAGTCTCGTCCGTCGAGGCATTGTCGACCACCACGACGGCGGCGATCGGACGGCTCTGCGCCCGGATCGCGGCCAGCGACTCCTGGAGCAGCCCGAGGCGGTTCCAGGTGACCACCACGGCCACGACTCCTACGGCATCTCCCTCGGGCACGGGACGAACCCTATGCGTCAGCAAGCGGCTCCGAGGTCACTGGCCTGGTTGGCGGCGTACCCGGCCTTGAGGCTGCCGATCGCGCCGCCGGTGGTGCCCTGGCTGCCGGCGGCGGGCGCGGCCGGCTTCGCGGAGCTCTTCTTCTCACCCTTGGCGGAGACGGCCTTCTGGTCCTTCTTCGCGGGCGGATCGATGGCGTCCTCGACGGCCCGCTTGATCTTGGCGATGTCCGGGCGGCCGGTGTTGATCATCGGTGGCACGAAGGACACGGTCCGGATCGGCTGCTGACGGGCCTTGAGCGCCAGCTTGGCGAACCGGTCGATCTCGGAGGCGGGCAGATCGGTGGAGATCAGCTCCTCGCTGGCCGCGGCGATGTCCTCGAACTTCAGCACCACCGTCGCCGGGCTGAGCTGGTGCAGCATCGCGTTCATCACGCACTTCTGCCGCGCCATCCGGGAGTAGTCGTCGGCCGACTCGCGTGACCGCGCGAACCAGAGCGTCTGGTAGCCGTTCAGCTTGCGCTTGCCGGGCTCGATGTAGCCGGTCACCGGGGCGCCGATCCCGCCGATCGGGATCCGGTCCCGGACACGGAGGGTCACTCCGCCCACGGCGTCCACCATCTTCTGGAATCCCTTGAGATTGACCATCGCGTAGTAGTTGACCTTCAGCCCGGTGATGCCCTCGACCGCCTCCTTGGTGGCCTCGACTCCGGGATTGGCCACGCCCTTGAAGAGCGCCTTGTGGTCCGCGGCCCAGGTGGCCAGCGAGTTCAGCTCGCACTCCGGGCCACAGTCATGGCCGAGCAGTTCCCGCGCGGCTATGACTGTGGC
>CAZTHV010000409.1:0-2806 GCA_964613165.1 uncultured Marmoricola sp. | reverse complement strand
CCCAGCCGGGTGAGCAGCTCGGCGATCGCGTCGCCGTCGCGGATGACCACCCGGTCGACGCCGCGCACCTCGCGCGCCTTGGCGGAGAGGCCGAGCCGGCGGGCCGAGCCGACCAGCGCCAGCGCCGCCTCCGGGCCGGGGCAGGTGACCTCCATCGAGCTGGAGCGTCCCGGCTCGGTCAGCGAGCCATGGGCCAGGAAGGCGCCCCGCCACGCGGCGACGGCGTCGCACGTGGAGCCGGACACCACCTGGGGCGGAAGCCCACGCACCGGGCGGTTGCGCTGGTCGATGAGGCCGGTCTGTCGGGCCAGCGACTCGCCGTCCTTGGCCACCCGGACGATGTAGTGGGTGCCGCGGCGCAGTCCGTTGCCCTTGAGCAGCACCACGTCGGAGTCGTGACCGAAGACCTCGGCGATGTCCTTGCGAAGGCGCCGGGCCGCGGCGCCG
Source organism: uncultured Marmoricola sp. (assembly GCA_964613165.1). Lineage (GTDB taxonomy): Bacteria > Actinomycetota > Actinomycetes > Propionibacteriales > Nocardioidaceae > Marmoricola. Next base: position 2,359 of record CAZTHV010000409.1, on the reverse strand, counting down.
GTGTCCAGCTCGGCCTCGACCACGATGCCGCCACCGACCAGGTGGAGGGAGTCGGCGAAGCGGAGCATCGAGGAGACCTCGGCCTTGCGGCAGCAGGTCTTCGTCACCGCGGTGTTGGCCAGCTCCGCCTTGACCTGCGCCGTCATCGCCATGCCGTAACGATAGGGCACCGGTCCGAACCTCGTCACAGACAGGATGTCCCAATTGGGACGGTGCTGTTCAGCAGCTCGGCTCAACCGGGGCGCATCACGGCGGCGTAGGCGCGGGCCAGCTTCTCGGGGTCGTGATGACCGGGACGTCCCTCCGCCGCGATGTCGGCCAGCACCAGGCGGGCGCCCAGCTCGGCGGCGGCGGCGCGGAGTCGCTGCGGATTGGGCACCGCGGCGGAGTCGGCGAGCACGGCGTCGACCCGCAGCTCGGGTATGTGCCGGCACAACACGGCGAGGTGGTCCTCCGGGGTGAACCCGTCGGTCTCCCCCGGCTGCGCCTCGAGGTTGAGAGTCACCAGGACGCCGCCGGGCGACTTCGCGATCGCGGCCCGCAGACCGGGCACGAGCAGGTGCGGGATGACCGAGGAGTACCAGGAGCCGGGGCCGAGCACGACCCAGTCGGCCGCCTCGATGGCGTCGACCGCCTCGGGGCACGCGGGTGGGTCGGCCGGGTCCAGGTGGACGTCGAGCACGTGACCGGGAGTCGTGGCCACGGCGACCTGGCCGCGCACCGTCGTGATCGCCTTCGGCGCCGCCGGGTCGGCACCGCGGACCTGGCGGTGATGTCCATCGGCGTCGTGGCCATGGGCAGCACCCGGCCGCGGGCGCCGAGCAGGCCACCCACCCAGTCGAGCCCGGTGACGTGGTCGCCGAGCAGCTCCCACAGCGCCACGATGAGCAGGTTGCCCACGGCATGGCCGTGCATCGTGCCCTGGGAGTCGAAGCGGTGCTGCAGCACGCTGGCCCAGGTCTGTCCCCAGCGGTCGTCGTCGCAGAGGGCGGCCAGTGCCATCCGCAGATCACCTGGCGGCAGCACCCCGAACTCCTCGCGCAGCCGCCCCGAGGAGCCGCCGTTGTCGGCCACCGTGACGACCGCGGTCAGCTCCGCGGTGACCCGGCGCAGCGCGGCCAGCGACGCCGCCAGCCCGTGGCCCCCGCCGAGCGCGACCACCGACTGGTCACCGCCGCTCACTCGCGTCCCATGTCCCGGTGGGTGGCGCGCGCCTCGAAGCCGAGCGCACGCAGCCGGTCGACCAGCTCCTCGGACATCGCGACGCTGCGGTGCTTGCCGCCGGTGCAGCCGATCGCGACGGTCATGAACCGCTTGCCCTCGGTGAGGTAGCCCGCCGCCACGGTCTGGATCACCGGGACGTAGCGGTCCAGGAAGTCGCGGGCGCCGTCGCGCTCCTTGACGTACGCCGCCACCTCCGGGTGCTGCCCGGTCAGCGGCCGCAGCTCGTCCACCCAGAACGGGTTGGGCAGGAAGCGCATGTCGGCGAGCAGGTCGGCGTCGACCGGTACGCCGTACTTGAAGCCGAAGCTGACCACCGTGACCCTGAGCCCGGTGACCTCGGGGGTGCCGAACGCCTCGGCCACCTTGTCCTTGAGCTGGTGCACGTTGAGGATCGTGGTGTCGATGACCACGTCGGCGTCACCGCGCAGCTGGGTCATCACCTCGCGCTCGCGGGCGATGCCCTCGATGAGGCGACCGTCGCCCTGCAGCGGGTGCGGCCGGCGCGCGGCCTCCTGCCGGCGGACCAGCACGGTGTCGTCGGCCTCCAGGAAGAGCAGCGACGTCCGCCGGCCGGGCAGCCGCTGGGCGAGCTGCTCGCGCAGCGAGACGAACGAGGTGCCGCCGCGGACGTCGACGACGGCGGCGATCGGCTGGGTGGTGCCGAACTTCTGCTCCACCAGCCGGACGACATCGCTGACCAGCTCGGGCGGCAGGTTGTCCACCACGAAGTAGCCGAGATCCTCCAGCTCCTTGGAGGCGGTGCTGCGCCCGGCCCCGGTCATCCCGGTCACCACGACGAGCTCCCCCTCGGCCTGCGGCTCGATCCGGGGCTCCTCACTCATGCTCAGTCCTCCTCGATCTCTCCGGTCGCCGTGTTGACCCGCATGCCCACCTTGCCGCCGCGCTGCGCCCGGCCGGTGTCACCGGCGGCGTCGCGGGCGACGGCCTCGACGATCGCCACCGCGGTCGCCGGGCCGATCCCGGGGACCTGGGCGATCTCCTCCGCGCTCGCCGCGCGCAGCTTGCGCAGCGAGCCGAAGTGCTTGACCAGGCTCTTGCGCCGGACCTCGCCGAGACCCGGCACGTCGTCGAGCAGGCTCTCCACCACCGCTCCCGGCGCTCGCGGTCGATGGTG
>CAZTHV010000408.1:992-2806 GCA_964613165.1 uncultured Marmoricola sp. | reverse complement strand
CTCCGGCTCGCTGAACGGCGGCGTGGTGAACCAGCCCTTGCCCTGCTCCCAGATCACCGGCGGGTTCAGGCACTCCTCGATGGTCGTCCAGATGGAGAAGGTAGGCGCGAACGCGGGCCCTTGAGGCCCATCCACCGTGAGGTTGGAGCCGTCCCGGGTGCCCAGCTCGTCGATCTGGGAGAAGAGGTGGTCCGCGGCGTACCTCGCGAAGACGTCGGAGAGACCCGGCTCGACACCGATGCCGCACAGCGCCAAGCGGCCGGCGGCCTCCCAGTCCCCCGCCCGGGCGAACTGCTCGTCGCCGAGCTTGACGCCGCACCTCTCGTAGGGCCGCTCGGGATGCGGATGCGACAGGCTCATCGCCATGTCGAGGTAGTCGGCCCTCGCGTCGAAGGCGCCGTCGAAGATCGGCATCACGAACCGCGGATCGACGGCGTTCATCACGTGCGTGATCCGGTGCTCCCGGCACAACGCGGCGATCGACCCCGCCAAGGAGGCGTCCACGCGCGCGGCCAGGAACCGCGGATCGCCGGCCTCGGCCACCGCGCGATCGGCCCGACCCTGGTCGTAGTCGGCCACCACGCAGGCCTCGAAGAAGTCCCGCCTCCGGGCGATCGACACGAACGCGCCACCCACTCCCCCGGCACCGATCAGCAGAATCCTCATCGCTCCCCCTTGCCTCGACCGACGGCTGGCCGGTCAGCCGATGTTGCTCATCACATGCTTGATCCGGGTGTAGTCCTCGAACCCGTACATCGACAGGTCCTTGCCGTGCCCGGAGTGCTTGAAGCCGCCGTGCGGCATCTCGGCGACCACCGGGATGTGGCAGTTGATCCAGACGCAGCCGAAGTCCAGGCGCTTGCTCATCCGCATCGCGCGGCCGTGGTCCTTGGTCCAGACGCTGGAGGCCAGGCCGTACTTGACGCCGTTGGCCCAGCGCACCGCCTCGTCCTCGTCGGTGAAGCGCTGCACGGTGATGACCGGGCCGAAGATCTCGTTCTGGATCGCCTCGTCGTCCTGCTTCAGCCCGGAGACCACGGTGGGTGCGTAGAAGTAGCCGCGGTCGCCGACGCGCGAGCCGCCGGTCGCCAGGGACGCGTGGTCGGGAAGCCGGTCGACGAACCCGCTGACCCGCTCGAGCTGGCCAGCGTTGTTGACCGGGCCGAAGAACACGTCCTCGTCGTCGGGCGCGCCGGTCTTGGTGGCAGCCGCCTGCTCGGCGAGCGCGGCCACGAAGTCGTCGTACACACGCGGACCGGCGAGCACGCGAGTGGCCGCGGTGCAGTCCTGCCCGGCGTTGAAGTAGCCGCCGATGGCGATGTTCTCGGCCGCGTCGGCGAGATCGGCGTCGTCGAAGACCACGACCGGCGCCTTGCCGCCGAGCTCGAGGTGGGTGTTCTTCAGGTCCGCCGCCGCGGCGGCCGCGACCTCCATCCCCGCCCGCACGGAGCCGGTGATCGACACCATCTGCGGCGTCGGGTGCTTGACCAGCTCACGGCCGGTATCCCGGTCTCCGCAGACCACGTTGAACACGCCGGGAGGCAGGAACTCCGCGGCCAGCTCGGCCATCCAGACCGTCGAGGCCGGAGTGGTGTCACTCGGCTTGAGCACCACGGTGTTGCCGGCTGCCAGGGCGGGGGCGAACTTCCAGACCGCCATCATCATCGGGTAGTTCCACGGCGTGACCTGGGCGCAGACGCCGATCGGCTCACGCCGGATGTACGACGTGAAGCCCGCCATGTACTCCGCCGCGGCCCGGCCCTCGAGCATCCGCGCGGCGCCGGCGAAGAACCGGATCTGGTCGACCATGGGGG
>CAZTHV010000408.1:0-982 GCA_964613165.1 uncultured Marmoricola sp. | reverse complement strand
CCTCCTCCATGGTCAGGCCGATCGGCTTGCCGGTGTTGCGGCTCTCCACTGCGACCAGCTCCTCGGCACGCTCCTCGATCGCGTCGGCGATCTTGAGCAGCGCCCGCTGCCGCTCCGACGGAGTCGTCTGCCCCCACGACTCGAAGGCCCGCTCGGCGGCTCGCACGGCCCGGTCGACGTCCTCGGCGGAGGAGCGCGGCGCGGTGGCGTAGGCATCCTCGGTCGCCGGGTCGATCACCTGGTACGTCGCGCCGTCGACCGCCGCGACCTCGGCCCCGTCCACGAGATTGCTGAGCACCTGCTGGGACATCGTTCGCCTCTTCTCCTCCTAGTGTGGTCACAGTCAATCCCGCCGCTCTGGAGAGCGTCAAGCAGTGGCGACGAAATCCGCAGCCTGTCTGCTCGATCAGAGACGAATCCGTGACGACAACGACCGCTGACCACCGATTCACTTGCTCACCACGAGTCGTCCGGGCACACTGGTGAGCGATCCCACGACCGACGAGGTGCACTCAGCCATGACCGACCCGACCGACGCCGCCGCTCTCCAGAAGGCCGGCAAGGACCACCTCTGGATGCACTTCACCCGGCACTCCAGCTACGACCAGGCGCCGATCCCGACCATCCTGCGCGGCGATGGCGCCTACATCTGGGACCTCGACGGCAACCGCTACCTCGACGGCCTCGCCGGGCTCTTCGTCGTCCAGGCCGGCCACGGCCGTGCCGAGCTGGCCGAGGCAGCCGCCAAGCAGGCCGCCGAGCTCGCCTTCTTCCCACTGTGGTCCTACGCGCACCCCACCGCGATGGAGCTGGCCGCCCGCCTCGCCGGATACGCGCCGGGCGACCTCAACCGGGTCTTCTTCACCACCGGCGGCGGCGAGGCGGTCGAGAGCGCCTGGAAGCTGGCCAAGCAGTACTTCAAGCTGACCGGAAAGCCGACCAAGCACAAGGTGATCAGCCGCTCGATCGCCTACCACGGCAC
>CAZTHV010000407.1:0-2809 GCA_964613165.1 uncultured Marmoricola sp. | reverse complement strand
GGCCGAGGGCGAGGGCCGCAAGGACGCCGCCACGCACCGGTTGTCCGGCCGGGCGCCGGACAACCGGCTGGTGCACTTCACCCCGGCCACCGCCGACGGCACCGCGCTGGAGATCCGCCCGGGCGACATGGTCGAGGTGGAGGTCACCTACGGCGCCCCGCACCACCTGGTCGCCGACGGCCCGGTGCGGTCGGTGCGGCGTACCCGCTCCGGCGACGCCTGGGAGGCACGCACGCAGGCTCCGCCCGCAGGCGTCTCCCTGGGCATGCCGACCGTCGGCGTCCCCGCCGCGCTGCCGGACGCGCCGGCCTGTCGCTGACGCGTCAGGAGATGTCGTCGTCCTTGCCGTCGAGGCTGTCCAAGGCGTCCTTGGCCTTGCCGATGCCGGCGTCGATCTTGTCGCTGTACTTCCCGCCGGTCTTGTCGTCGATCAGCTCGCCGGCCTTGTCCAGGCCCTGGCCGATCTTCTCGCCCTGGCTGTCCACCAGGTCACCGGCCTTGTCCTTGGCGTCGTCTAGGAGTCCCATGGTTGCCAGACTAGGGCCGTGACCTCCGCCTCGTCAGTCCCCCCCGTCCCCATCGTCGCCGTCGTCGGCGCGACCGCCGCGGGGAAGAGCGACCTGGCGCTGGACCTGGCCGAGCGGCTGGGCTCGACCTGGGCGGGCGGCGAGGTGGTCAACACCGACGCCATGCAGGTCTACCGCGGCATGGACGTCGGCACGGCCAAGCTCCCGGTGTCCGAGCGCCGGGGCATCGCGCACCACCTGCTGGACCGGCTCGAGGTGACCGAGACGGCCTCGGTGGCGGAGTTCCAGGGCTGGGCGCGCGAGGTGATCGACGACTGCCGGTCGCGCGGCGTGGTGCCGGTGCTGGTCGGCGGCTCGGCGCTCTACACCCGCGCGGTCCTCGACGTCTTCGAGTTCCCCGGCACCGATCCGGTCCTGCGCAGCTCCCTGGAGGAGGAGCTGGAGCGTGAGGGGGCCGCGCGGATGCACGACCGGCTGGCGAGCCTCGATCCGGCTGCGGCCGAGCAGATCCTGCCGTCCAACGACCGCCGGATCGTCCGGGCACTGGAGGTCATCGCGCTGACCGGCGGCTTCAAGGCGGACCTGCCCGGGCACGTCTACCGGATTGCCGAGACGGTCCAGATCGGCGTGGACATCGACCGGGAGACGCTCGACCGGCGGATCGAGCTGCGGGTGGACCGGATGTGGGCCGACGGCCTGGTCGAGGAGGTACGCCGGCTCGCCGGCCGTGGCCTGCGCGAGGGGCTCACCGCCAACCGGGCGATCGGCTACCGGCAGGTGCTCGCCTTCCTCGACGGCGAGATCACCGAGGAGCAGGCTCGGGAGCGGACCGTCGTGGCGACCCGCCGCTTCGTCCGTCGCCAGGACGGCTGGTTCCGCAAGGACCCGCGGATCGCCTGGGTGCGCTACGACGGCCCGGACCGCGTCGACCGTGCGCTCGCGGCGATCACGCCGCCAGGCCCAGCGGCTCCCTAGGAAGCACGATCGCAGCATCGCAGGTCGTGCACACCCAGGCGGCTCCCTCGACCGGGAGGAAGATCGTCCTCGTGGCGCAGTCGGGGCAGTGGTGGCTCTCACCGTGCAGCATCAGCAGCTCGTCCATGTGATCAGGCTGAAGGGGGGTCCGACACAACCCCCGCTGTCGGTGGGGCGTGGCAGGGTGGGCTCATGGCGACCCAGTACTACACGGCGTCCAGTCTCGACGGCTTCATCGCCGACCCCGACAACTCCCTGTCCTGGCTGCTCAGCCGCGACATCGACCCCGCGGGGCCGATGCACTACGAGGAGTTCGCCCGCGATGTCGGAGCGCTGGTGATGGGCGCGACGACGTACCAGTGGCTTCTCGACAACGACCCCGGCGAGTGGGCCTACGAGCAGCCCTGCTGGGTGCTCACCCACCGGGAGTTCCCCGCCCCGGCGGGTGAGGTGCGGTTCACCCAGGAGCCGGTCGCGGAGGTGCACCGGCGGATGGCCGAGGCGGCCGGGGAGCGCAACATCTGGCTGGTCGGCGGTGGCGATCTGGTCGGGCAGTTCCACGACGCCGGGCTGCTCGACGAGGTCTGGGTGCAGTACGCCCCGGTCACACTCGGCGGCGGCGCTCCGCTGCTGCCCCGGCACGTCGAGCTGGAGCTGGTCGACCTCGCCCGCAACCGCGAGTTCGCCTGCGCCCGCTACGCCGTGGTCCGGGACGCGGGCGACTGACGTCAGTCGAGCAGGTCGTTGGGGGTGAGGCTGACCTCGAAGGGCTGCGGGGCGGTCCAGGTCTGGTTGCCGGTGATGTCGGCGGCCTCGTCGTAGCCGCGGTCGCGCAGCTCCCAGGCGATCAGTCGTGGTTCGCCGGTGTCGGTGCCCGGGTCGATCACCCAGTACGACGGGCAGCCAGCGTCCTGGTAGCGGCTGTGCTTGAGCAGCAGGTCGAAGCGCCGGGTGCTGGGAGAGAGGATCTCCACCGCCAGCAGGGGCGGTGTCCGCTTCAGGCCGCGCGGGGTGATGTCGGTGGCGCGAGTGATGAGCAGGTCCGGTTGCAGCACGGTGTCCTCGGCCAGCTCCACGTCGTACGGCGCGAGCCTCACCTTCAGCTCCGGCGGGCAGGCCGCCCTGAGCAGCACATGCAGGGTGCCGAGGATGCCCTGGTGGACGTCGGCCGGTGACGGGGTCACGATCAGCACCCCGTCGATGAGCTCGTAGCGGTGCCCGTCATCCGGCACGCCTTCGAGATCGGCCACCGTCAGCGGCCGGCTCAGCGGCAGCCGCAGCGGTGGCTCGTTGGTGATGGTCATGAC
>CAZTHV010000406.1:1214-2820 GCA_964613165.1 uncultured Marmoricola sp. | reverse complement strand
TGGCTGGCCGAGCACCACAACATGCCGGCGGTCGCCGCGACCAACCCGCCGGTGCTGATCTCCCTTGTCGCCGCGGCCACCTCGCGGATGCGGGTCGGCTCCGGTGGGGTGATGCTGCCCAACCACGCGCCGCTGGTGGTCGCCGAGCAGTTCGCGCTGCTGGAGGCGGCCTTCCCCGGCCGGATCGACCTGGGCATCGGACGGGCGCCGGGGAGCGACCCGGTGACGTCGTACGCGCTCCGCAGCGTCGTCTCCGGGGGCCAGGACGACGTCGCCCTCTTCCCGCAGCACGTCGACAACGTCATCGCCTTGATGAGCCCCGGCGGCGCCGGGATCAGCGTCGCCGGCCGCACCCATCCGCTCAGCGCCACGCCGCACGCGACGACACGCCCCGAGGTCTGGCTGCTGGGCTCCTCCGACTACTCCGCTCGGCTGGCCGCCGACCGCGGCCTGCCCTACGTCTTCGCCCACCACTTCTCCGGCTCCGGCACGGCCGAGGCGCTGGAGCTCTACCGCTCCGGATTCCGCCCTTCGGCCGAGCTCGCCGAGCCGCGGACCTTCCTCACCGTCAACGGGGTCGTCGCCGAGAGCGCCGAGGAGGCCCACCGGCTGGCCCTTCCGCAGGTCCAGGCGATGGTCGCGCTGCGCACCGGCCAGCCGCTGCAGCCGCAACGGCTGGTGGAGGAGGCCGAGGCCGCTCCCCTCGCCCCCGAGCACGAGTCGCTCGCCCGGGCGATGGCCGCGCGCTGGGTGATCGGCACGCCCCCCGAGGCCGCCGACCGCATCCGCGAGCTCGCCACGACGTACGCCGTGGACGAGGTGATGGTGAACCCGGTGGCCGGCGCCCTGTCCGGCACTCCGGCCGACGCCTCACCGGCCCGCGAGGAGACCCTCCGACTGCTCGCGGACGCGCTGCTCTGACTCGCCAGACCGGCGCGTAGAGCACGGAGTGGCCGGGGAGCGGGCGCGGGGGAAGATCTCCTTCACCAGGTGAGTGCGATGTTCCTATGCCTGCACACCACCCCGGCCCGAGGTCACCAGACCGGGGGCTGACCGGGAGGCTGGCCCGGCGGTTGATGCGGCGGTTGATGCGGGGGCGGCGGCATCGGCGGCCCCGACCGGGGTCGCGTCCGGAACCACACCCGCACCGGCTGGGAGAGCAGCAGCACCATCACCACGCCCGCGGAGGCGACGTTGAGCAGGCCGACCGGGAACGCGAGCATCGAGACCACGGCGGCAAGCCCCGACGAGGCGATCAGCAGGGCCCATGCCCACTGGTGCCGCCGCCAGGAGAAGAAGACCAGGACGAGGGTGGTCAGGCACCAGGCCAGCAGCGTCAGCCCGCCCAGAAGCATCGCGGGCACGATCAGCCGGTCGTCGTACGACGCGTTCCACTCCGGCGACTCGCGCACCGCCTTCACCAGCGCGTCGGAGTCGACCGCCAGGAAGCCGAGGACGGCCACCAGCAACAGGGCGGTGAGCGAGACGACGACCGCGGCGACGATGCAGGCGACCTGCAGCTGAGCCGGTCGGCCGACGGGCGGCGGGAGCCAGGGGCTGGGCGGCGGCACCGGCCGGCCCCACTGGGGCGTCGCCGGCGGCTGGG
>CAZTHV010000406.1:0-1204 GCA_964613165.1 uncultured Marmoricola sp. | reverse complement strand
GAGGAGGAGCCGGCGCTGGGCTCGGCGGGACCGGCGGGCTCGGTGGTGAGGCCGCCGACCGGGGCTGCGTCACCGCCGGGGCGGGCGGTCGTCCGGCGAACCAGTCGCGCGCGGGCCGGGTCCACAGCAGGATGGCGGCACAGGCCACCAGGGTGCCCCAGAAGCCGCCGGCGAACGGCGCCGTCGCCAGGATCGGCACGGCCAGCACCGAGACGCCGATCCGGGCGCCGGCATGGCGCTGAAGCACGAAGACCCCGAGGATGGCCGAGGCCACCGCCGCCACCGCGGTCACGACCAGCGCCACGTGCACCAGATCGGTGGCCTGGTCGACGGTGATCCCGAGCCGGCGGGCGGAGGCCGAGTCGAGGGTCTCGGTCAGCTGCTGGCGCATGTCGACCGAGCGCAGCCGCCCCACCGCGTCGAAGATCGAGACCACCAGAAGGCCCGAGGCCACGGCGATCGTCCAGCCGGCCATGGTCACCTGCGGCGGACGAGCGGCGCCATGGGGCGCATGGTCGGGGTCAGTCACGCGCACATTCCACCATGCGGCCCAAGCCCGCCCGGACGGGCGGGACGGGTTCGCCGGTCAACCGGCGATGTCCGCACTCGGCGCACGGAATTCCGGGTGTCCCGGCCTCGGGCTCACCGGTCAACCGGTGGACCCGACGTCCTGGGTCCGTAGCGCCAGGCCCTCCCCCTCCACGTCGACGAGGACGTGCTGGCCGTCGAGCACCTGGCCGGCGATGAGCATCCGGGCCAGCGGGTCGCCGATCGCGGTCTGCACCAGGCGGCGCAGCGGGCGGGCGCCGTACGCCGGGTCGTAGCCGTGCTCGGTGAGCCAGGTCCGTGCCGCCGCGGTGACCTCGACGGTGATCCGCCGGGGCGCCAGCCGCTTGTCGAAGGCGGCCAGCTGCAGGTCGACGATGTGGGCCAGCTGGTCCTTGTCGAGCGACTCGAACATGACGATCTCGTCCAGCCGGTTGAGGAACTCCGGCTTGAAGGACTGCCGCACCACGCTCAGCACCGACTCGTGCTTCTTCTCGGTGTCCAGCAGCGGGTCGACGAGGTACTGCGAGCCCAGGTTGCTGGTCAGGATCAGCAACGTGTTGCGGAAGTCGACCGTGCGACCCTGGCCGTCGGTGAGCCGGCCGTCGTCGAGCACCTGCAGCAGCACGTTGAAGACGTCCTTGTGCGCCTTCTCGAC
>CAZTHV010000405.1:0-2821 GCA_964613165.1 uncultured Marmoricola sp. | reverse complement strand
GGACGTGATGGCTCCGGTCATCAACATGGTGATGATGCCGGTGCTGCTGCTGTCCGGGATCCTGCTGCCGATGACCATCGGGCCGGCCTGGCTGCAGCGAGTCAGCGACTTCATGCCGTTCAAGTACATCGTCGATGCCGCCCGCAGCGCCTTCGGCGGCACCTTCGACGGCTCGGACCTGCTCTGGGGCGCCGGGTGGGCGGTGATGCTCTGCGTCCTCGGCATCTGGTGGGGCACGGCCACCTTCCGCAAGGAGAACGCCTGACGATCGCTCGGCGGCACCCGGCGCCACACCGACCCGATCCACGTCGAGCTCGCCCGGATCGTCCGGGCGAAGTAGCCCGACGCAACCGACCCAGTACCGTCACCCTCATGCGCGCCGTGCAGGTGACCCGCCCCGACGGGCCGGAAGCGATCGAGATCCGTGACATTCCCGAGCCGAGCGCGGAGGGAGCGTTCGGGCCGCAGGTGCTCGTCGACGTCCGCGCGGTCGGGATATCCTTCCCCGACCTGCTGCTGAGCAAGGGGATGTACCAGGTCAAGCCGGAGCCGCCGTTCACCCTGGGCGTGGACTTCGCCGGCGTGGTGCGCGAGGCGCCGAGTGGCAGCGGTCTGGAGCCCGGGCAGCGGGTCGCCTGCGTCCTGCCGTACGGCGGCGCCGCCGAGACCGTCGCGCTGGGTGCCGACTCGGTGTTCCCGCTGCCGGACAGCCTCAGCTTCGAGCAGGGCGCCGCGATGCCGATGAACTACCTCACCGCCCAGTTCGCGCTGCACCACCGCGCGCAGCTCCGGGAGGGCGAGACGGTCCTGGTCAACGGCGCGGCCGGCGGCGTCGGCACCGCCACCATCCAGGTGGCCAAGGGCTACGGTGCGCGGGTCATCGGGCTGGTCTCCACCGAGGAGAAGGCGGCCGTGGCCCGGGACGCCGGTGCCGACGAGGCGGTCCTCGCCGACGGCTTCCTCGGACAGGTCAAGGAGCTGACCGGCGGCCGGGGCGTCGACGTCGTCCTCGACGTGGTCGGCGCCGACCTGTTCCTGGACTCGCTGCGCGCGCTGGCGCCGCTGGGCCGGCTGCTGGTGGTGGGCTTCACCGGTGGCGCCATCCCGGAGGTGCGCGTCAACCGGCTGCTGCTCAACAACATCGACGTCCGCGGCGTGGGCTGGGGCGCCTACGCGATGGGGCGACCGGGCTTCATGACCGAGCAGTGGCGGGCGCTGGAGCCGATGATCGCGGACGGGAGCCTGAATCCGCCGATCGGGCACCTCGGTGAGCTCGCCGACTTCTCCCGCGCGCTGGTGGACATGGACCAGCGCCGCACCCTGGGCAAGACCGTCCTGCGCATCGACTGACGTCTAGGCCGGTCGCCGACCGAGGCTCGGACCCGCCTTCCCGGCGCGGCTACAGTTCGCCGGGTGACGATCCTCGATGACGCCCGCGCGGGCATGGACCCGACCATCCGGCCGCAGGACGACCTCTTCGGCCACGTCAACGGCACCTGGCTGGCCGAGACCGAGATCCCCTCGGACCGGGCGAGCTGGGGTCCGTTCGTGATGCTGGCCGACCAGGCCGAGGAGCAGGTCCGGGCGATCATCGAGGAGCTGGCCGAGCGCGATGCCTCGGCCGGCGATGCCGACGCCCGCAAGGTCGGCGACCTCTACGCCAGCTTCATGGACGAGGCCCGGGCCGAGGAGCTCGGCGCGACGCCGTTGGAGCCGGTCTTCGCGAGCATCGACGCGTTGAGCGACGTCGCCCAGCTCGGCGGGTTCCTCGGCGGCTTCGAGCGCCGGGGCGGCGGCAGCGTCTTCGGCTCGTACGTCGACAACGACGACCGCGATGCCGACCGCTACATCGTCAACATCCTCCAGGGTGGCCTGGGCCTGCCCGACGAGTCGTACTACCGGGAGGAGAAGTTCGCCGAGATCCGGGAGAAGTACGCCGACTACCTGGAGCGGATGCTCACCCTGGCCGGCCGGCCCGAGCCGCGTGCCACGGCCGAGACGGTCGTCGCCCTGGAGACCCGGATCGCCGAGGGACACTGGGAGCGGTCCGAGACCCGCGACGTCCTCAAGACCTACAACCTCACCCCGCTCGACGAGCTACGGGCGACCCTGCCCTCCTTCGACTTCGACGCCTACATGCACGCCCTCGGCGGGTCGCCGACGACGATCGCGGAGACGATCGTGCGGCAGCCGTCGTTCCTCGCCCACCTCGAGCAGGTGCTGGCCGAGACCCCGATCGAGGCCTGGCGGGCCTACCTCACCGTCAAGGCGATCAGGGGCGCCGCGGCGTACCTCTCCGGCGAGTTCGTCGAGACCAACTTCGACTTCTACGGCCGCACGCTGTCCGGCACGCCCGAGCTGCGGGCCCGCTGGAAGCGTGGCGTCGCGCTGGTGGAGGGCGCGCTCGGGGAGGCGGTCGGGCGCGAGTACGTCGCCCGGCACTTCCCGCCGGAGTCCAAGGCACTGATGGACGAGCTGGTCGCCAATCTGCTCGAGGCCTACCGGCAGAGCATCGCCGCGCTGGACTGGATGAGCGAGGAGACCAAGCAGCGCGCCTTCGACAAGCTGAGCACCTTCGTGCCCAAGATCGGCTACCCGGTGAAGTGGCGCGACTACACCGCGCTGGAGGTCAGCCGCGACGACCTGTTCGGCAACGTCGCGGCCATCTCCGCGTTCGAGACCGACCGCGAGCTGGGCAAGATCGGCAAGCCGGTCGACCGCGACGAGTGGTTCATGCTGCCGCAGACGGTCAATGCCTACTACAACCCGGGCACCAACGAGATCTGCTTCCCCGCGGGCATCCTGCAGCGGCCGTTCTTCG
>CAZTHV010000404.1:0-2835 GCA_964613165.1 uncultured Marmoricola sp. | reverse complement strand
CGGAGGCCATCCAGCGCAGGTCGTTGCAGATCTTGGTCAGCCCGACGGCGATCGTCTTCAGCACGCCGCTGAGCTCGACGAGGGAGTCGCGACCGCCCTGGGCCTCGAAGTGGTCGGCGGCCTCGGTGAAGGGCAGGCCGGTCTGCTCGGCGAGGTCGGCGATGACCGCCGCGGCGAAGCCCGGCGGGGTGTTGATGCCGGTGCCGACGGCGGTGCCGCCGAGGGGCAGGTCGGCGACGCGGGGGAGTACGGCGGTCAGCCGCTCGACGGCCAGCCGGCAGATCGCGGCGTACCCGCCCATCTCCTGCCCCAGCGTCACCGGTGTCGCGTCCATCAGGTGCGTCCGGCCGGACTTCACCAGGCCGGCGAACTCGGCTGCCTTGGCCTCCAGGGCAGCGGCCAGGTGATCCAGCGCCGGGATCAGCGCGTTGCTGGTCGCCTCGACGGCGGCGACGTGGATCGAGGTCGGGAAGGTGTCGTTGCTGGACTGGCTGGCGTTGACGTGGTCGTTGGGGTGGACCTCGGCGCCGGCCCGCGCGGCCAGGCTGGCCAGCACCTCGTTGATGTTCATGTTGGAGCTGGTGCCCGACCCGGTCTGGAAGACGTCGAGCGGGAAGGCGTCATGGTGTGCGCCGTCCACGATCTGCTGAGCCGCCGCGGCGATCGCGTCGCCCCGCTCCGCGGTGATCACGCCGAGGCGGGCGTTCACCCGCGCGGCGGACTGCTTCACCCGCGCCAGCGCGACGATGTGCGCCGGCTCGAGGGTGGTGCCGCTGATCGGGAAGTTCTCGATCGCCCGCTGCGTCTGGGCCCGCCACAGCGCCTCGCGAGGCACCCGGACCTCGCCCATGGAGTCGTGCTCGACACGGAAGTCCTCGCTCATGGGGCCGACGCTACTCGGCGTGCGTCATCGGGTGGCGAGGTAGAGCAGATAGTGCTCCTCGCGGCCCTGCAGGTCGACGGGGAGGGCGGTCTCCTGGCCGGCGCCGAAGACCTCGCGGAGGGCCGCCAGCAGCGCGGGCGCCTCGTCGGCCGACCAGACCGCCGCGATGCCGCCGAGGGAGAGCACGCGGCGGACCTCGGCGAGGAACGGCGCGGCGTAGACGGCCGCGTTGGCCTCGTGCACCAGGTAGCCGGGGCCGTTGTCGATGTCCAGCAGCACCAGATCGTACGACGCCGCAGGTGCCGCGGCGACGGCGTCGCGGACATCCGACACCACGACGCGGAGGCGCTCGTCGGCGAACAGCGCCGGACCGTGCCGGACGGTGCCGTCGCGCATCCACCCCACGAGCGGCGCCTCGATCTCGACCACGTCGACCCGCTCGACACGGGAGTCCGCGAGGAGCGCCTGCGCGGTGAAGCCGAGGCCGAGCCCGCCGACCAGGACCCGTCGCGGATCCGGAGCAACCGCGAGCGCGCGGGTGGCCAGGGCTCGCTCGGTGCTGGTCTGGTGGGTGTCCATCACGAACACCCCGTTGACCCGCAGCTCCAGGACGGTCCCGTCCGCCTCGTCCCGGGAGAGCAGCACGACCTCGCCACGCGCGGTCAGCGCCCGGGCCGGCAGCGACGGGGGCGTGGGCATGACCGCCATCCTCGCCCATCGGCGGCCGGGAGTCGTCGCCGTTGTCCGGACGCCGATTCGCTAGTAGTATGACCTCTGACGTGTCGGGACGTCCGAAGGGAGCGGGACGTGACACCGCAGGGGGCCCAGCCGCCGCTGCCGCCGCTCGGCGACCAGCCGATCGTGGTCGACGCCTATCACCAGGTGAAGATCCGGCTCGGCGAGCTGGTCGAGCGCCTGGCCGCCGACGGCGAGCTCCGGCTCCCGGCCGAGGACCAGCTCAGCGCCGCTCTCGGAGTGAGCCGGCCGACGGTCCGCTCGGCGCTGCTCTCCCTGCAGAAGGAGGGCAAGGTCTCCCGCTTCCACGGCCGGGGCACCTTCATCAACAAGCACGCTCTGACGATGAAGGCGAATCTCGCCGAGGACCGCCCGTTCCTCGACCTGATCGCCAATCTCGGGTATGCCGCCACGCTACGGACCCTGGCCGTCGTCGAGGTGACGCCGGAGGCCGAGATCGCCGCCAAGCTGGGTCTGGAGCCGGGCGGGACGGCCTGCGCGGTCGACCGGATCGTCGCGGCCGACGGCCGGCCCGCGGTGCACAGCCGCGACTACGCGCCGGTCTCCCGGCTGTTGCGCCCGGTGGAGGAGGTCAGCGCCGAGGACTCCATCCTCGCCTTCGTCGAGCGCAACGTGCGGGGGCGGATCCGGTACTCCGTCGCCGACCTGATCCCCAGGGTGGCCGACGAGCGCACCGGCGAGCACCTCGGCGTACCCGCCGGACAGCCGTTGCTGCTGCTGAGGCACCTGCACCTCGACGAGGAGCAGGAGCCGATCGCCGTCACCGACACCCTCGTCGACGACGAGATCCTCCGCTTCTCGATCGTCCGCACCTATCTGGACTGACGAGTCGGCCTAGTCTGAGAAGTCGGTGCGTGGTCACCGCTCCCGCGAGCGGACCCGGATGCCTGTCAGCGGCCCGGAGAGAGGGATGGTCACGGTCCCGCCGGGATCGGTGAAGAAGTCGTTGCCCTTGTCGTCGACGACGATGAAGGCGGGGAAGTCCTCGACCTCGATCCGCCAGATCGCCTCCATGCCGAGCTCGGGGTACTCGACGACCTCCTGGCTCTTGATGCAGTCCTGGGCCAGCCGCGCCGCGGGACCGCCGATGGAGCCCAGGTAGAAGCCGCCGTGGGCGTGGCAGGCCTCGGTGACGACCTTGGAGCGGTTGCCCTTGGCGAGCATCACCATCGAGCCGCCGGCGGCCTGGAACTGCT
>CAZTHV010000403.1:0-2849 GCA_964613165.1 uncultured Marmoricola sp. | reverse complement strand
CTGCGGCGAGTGCACGCCGGGAGCGGGACGCGCCGCAGGCAGTTCGCCGTCAGGCCCGGGCTCAGGCGAGGTTCGGAGCCGAACTGCCTGCGCCCAGGCACGCCCTGGGACAGCGCCGCCAGCGCGGCGGCCGCGGCGGCGAGTACGGCGGTCAGCATGGCCAGCCGGACCGACGCCAGGGTGTCGTACCCGCCGAGCAGCGCGGCGGCGGCAGCGGGCAGGCCGGCGAGGGCGGCGAGCCCGAGGGCCATCGCCAGGCGGGGTCGCAGCAGCAGTGCCCGGTCGACCGGAGTGGTGACCAGCCAGCTCCCGACCGCCGGCGGGACGAAGACGGGGCCGAACAACCGGCAGACCGCCAGGATGGCCGCCACCATCGCCAGGCCGACAGCCCACGGCAGGACCGACCGAGCCTCACGGCAGTCCGAGGCGGTGCACAGGTCGGTGAGGGCGTCGCCGACGTTGACCAGCACGCTGATCAGCATCGAGCCGAAGACCAGGACGGCGAAGACGACGACGTACACGTCCTGGACGACCTCGCCGAGGGTCGCCGTCGCCCGCCCTCGTCGCCAGTGCCGGATGTCCCCGCGCAGATCGGCGAGCTCCGCCCGGCTCAGGACCGGCTCCCGATCTCGACCACCTCGTCGGCGACCGCCTCGACCAGCTCGGGATGGTGGCTGGCCATCAGGATGCCCAGGCCGGCGGCCTTCTCTCGGACCAGCCGCTCGGCCAGCCAGTGGACCCCGGCGGTGTCCAACCGCGCTTCGGGCTCGTCGAGCACCAGCAGCCGGCGCGGCCTGATGAAGGCGCTGGCCAGGCCCAGCCGCCGGCGCTGCCCGCTGGAGAGCGTGCCCGGCAGCTGGCCCGACTGGGCGACCAGGCCGACGTCGCGGAGCACCTCGTCGACCATCGCCTCGGCGTCAGGGGTGCGATGCGCCTTGGCGAAGAGGTCCAGGTGCTCGACCACGCTCAGGTCCGGGAAGAAGTCCAGATCGTCCAGCACGGTCGCCACCGCGGCACGTACGCCGGGAGAGCGCTCGTCCAGCGGGCGGCCGTCCAGCTCGACCGTGCCCGCGGTCGGCTCGTCGGCTCCCACCACGCAACGCAGCACCGTGGACTTGCCCGATCCGTTCGGCCCGACCAGGACGACCGCTCGGCCCGGCTCGACGTCCAGGTCGAGGGCCTCGACGACGGCGACCTCGTCGTACCGCTTGGTGAGCCCGCGCACGCGAAGCAGGGGAGAGGCAGGTCCGTCCACCCGAGCAGGATGGCAGAAAGCCTAGACTCGCCCGCGTGGACTACGCCTTCGTCAAGGGACACGGCACCGAGAACGACTTCGTGCTGCTCCCCGATGCCAACGGCCGGCTGGACCTGACTCCGGAGCAGGTGATCCGGCTGTGCGATCGCCGCGCCGGGATCGGTGGGGACGGAGTGGTCCGGGTGGTCCGCACCGACGCGACCGACGACCCGGCCGCGGTGGCGGCCCGCGGTGAGGCGCGCTGGTTCATGGACTACTACAACTCCGACGGCTCGCTCAGCGAGATGTGCGGCAACGGCATCCGGGTGCTGGCGCTCTACCTGGCGACCCACGCGGACGTCGACCCGCGAGAGCCACTGCCGATCGCGTCCCGCGCCGGCCTGCGGACCGTCACCTTCGACGGTGACCAGATCACCGTGGACATGGGCACGCCCGACCTCGGCGACTCGACGCAGGTCACCGTCGGCGAGCGGGTCTGGACCGCGCGCCGGGTGAGCATGGGCAACCCGCACGCGGTCGCCTTCGTCGACGACCTCGCCGACGCCGGCACGCTCCTCGAGGCGCCCGGCCACGACCAGCGGGCCTTCCCCGACGGGGTCAACGTGGAGTTCGCGGTCCGCCAGGGTCCGCAGCACGTCGCGATGCGGGTCCACGAGCGTGGCTCGGGGGAGACCCGGTCATGCGGCACCGGCGCCTGTGCCGTCGCGGTCGCGGCCGCCGACGCGGATCAGGCCGAGCCCGGTACGCCGTACACGGTCGACGTGCCCGGTGGCCGGCTCCAGGTCGTCCGCACCGCCGAGGACCGGGTTCTCCTGACCGGCCCCGCCGTCCTGGTCGCCGAGGGCATCACCAGCCTCTGACGCCTTTCCTCCCGCCGAGGCGGCGCAAATTCATTGTTCGCAGATGAGTTTGCGCCGTCTCGGCGTACGGGTGGGGTCCGCGCGACCTCTAGGATCCCCGCATGGACATCAACGGAGTCAGTGCAATCGTCACCGGCGGCGCGTCCGGCATCGGGGCCGCCGTCGCCCGCCAGCTCGCAGCCAAGGGCGCCAAGGTCGTCGTCGCCGACCTCAACGCGGACAAGGGCGAGGCGCTCGCCCAGGAGATCGGCGGTGCCTTCGTGACGGTCGACGTCACCGACACCGGGCAGATCCAGGCGGCCGTCGAGAAGGCCCTCGAGCTCGGCTCGCTGCGGGTCCTGGTCAACTCCGCCGGCATCGGCTGGGCGCAGCGGACCATCGGCAGGGACGGCGATTTCGCCTCCGCCCACGACCTGGAGGCATTCAAGAAGGTCATCGCGATCAACCTCGTCGGCACCTTCGACGCGCTGCGGCTCGCCGCGACCGCGATGAGCCGTCAGGACCCGGACGCCGACGGCCAGCGCGGCGCGATCGTCAACCTCGCGTCGGTGGCGGCCTTCGACGGCCAGATCGGCCAGGCGTCGTACTCCGCCTCCAAGGGTGGCGTCGTCGGCATGACCCTGCCGATCGCGCGTGACCTCTCCGCGGCCGGCATCCGGCTCAACACGGTGGCGCCGGGTCTCATCGACACGCCGATCTACGGCGAGGGCGAGGCTTCGGAGCAGTTCAAGGAG
>CAZTHV010000402.1:0-2854 GCA_964613165.1 uncultured Marmoricola sp. | reverse complement strand
CCCGATGGACCTGTGCACCCATGCTCACGACATCATCCGCACCTGGCTCTTCTCGCGCGTGGTCCGCGCCGACCTGGAGAACCACGTGGCGCCGTGGTCGCACGCGCTGATCTCCGGCTTCATCGTCGACCCCGACCGCAAGAAGATGTCGAAGTCCAAGGGCAACGTCGTGGTGCCCAGCGAGATCCTGGACAAGTACGGCGCCGACGCGGTCCGCTGGCGAGCCGCTGTTGCCCGGCCGGGACTCGACTCGCCGTTCGACGAGACTCAGATGAAGGTCGGCCGCCGGCTCGCACTCAAGGTGCTCAACGTGTCCTCGCTCGTGCTCGGGCACATCGGCGCCCACGAGCCGGACCCGAGCCGGATCACCGAGCCGCTGGACCGCGCCCTGATGGCTGCCCTCGCCACCACGATCGAGCAGGCGACCGCGGCGTTCGAGCGCTACGACTACACCACCGCGCTGGAGTCGGCGGAGCGGTTCTTCTGGGACTTCTGCGACGACTACGTCGAGCTGGTCAAGGAGCGGGCCTACGCCACCGGCGGTGGCCAGGCCACCGTGTCGGCCCACGCCGCGCTGGCCACCACGGTCCACCACGCGCTGCGGCTCTTCGCCCCGTTCCTGCCCTACGCCACCGAGGAGGTCTGGTCGTGGTGGCAGACCGGCTCGGTGCACCGGGCCGCCTGGCCGGTCGTGGGCGAGCTCGGCGACAGTGCCGGCGACGCCTCGATCCTGGTCGCCACCTCAGCGGCACTGGCCGGCGTGCGCGGCGTGAAGTCGTCCGCCAAGGTGGGCATGCGCACCGAGCTCTCCCGCTGCACGGTCACCGGTCCCGCCGAGGCGGTGGCCGCCGCCGAGCGGGCCGCAGGCGACCTGCGGGCCGCGGGCCGCATCGTGGGGCCGTTGGAGTTCGCGGTCTCCGAGGCCACCGAGATCGCCGTCGAGGCAGAGATCGGCTGACCCCGGCCCGACGGGCCCAGGCTGCGAGTCCCGGTGCTGGGCCGTGGCTCAGCAGTCGCGCGGCAGGCGGGCGGCGCCGTCGTCGCCGTGAGCGCCGAAGATCAGCGCGCCGACGTCCCTGAGGCTGAGGGCGACCAGGCACCTCAATGACGGGGTGTCGGTCGGGCTCGGCGCCGGAGTCTCGCTGGGTGCCGGAGTGTCGCTGGGCGCCGGAGTATCGCTGGGCGACGGAGTATCGGTCGGACTCGGCGCCGGAGTATCGCTGGGTGCCGGAGCGTCGGTCGGGCTGGGCGCCGGAGTCTCGCTAGGCGACGGAGTATCGGTCGGACTCGGCGCCGGAGTATCGCTAGGCGACGGAGTATCGGTCGGACTCGGCGACGGAGTATCGGTCGGGCTGGCCGAGGGACTCTCGCTCGGACCCTCAGCCGGGCCCGGGGTGGGGCCTCCAATCGGGCCCTCGATGGGACCCTCAGCCGGGCCCGCGGTGGGACCCTCAGCCGGGCCCTCGATGGGGCTCTCGCCTGGGCCTTCGATGGGGCTCTCGCCCGGGTCCCCGCCGGGCGCCGAGCCCTCACCCGTGCCCAGCGTCGGTCCGCCGCTGGGCTGCGGGGCGGTGAGCTGCGGGGCGGTGGGCTCCGCGCTCGGCGGCACCGGCTCGGCGGGCTGAGCATCACCCGGTGTGGCCTCGGGGACCAGGAGCGGCGTGGCGCCGCTCGGGGGTGCCGGACGGTCGCTGGTCGGCGCACGATCCGGAATCTGGACCTGGGTCTCACCCGCGGCGGTCGCCGGGGGCGGGACGAGCTGGGCCGGCCTGGGCGCGAGCGCGCTGCCGAGCAGGAAGTCGGGGGCGATGGCGCCGACGGCCACTGCCTGCGGGACTCCGGCCCGGATCATCACGTTGATCGCCTGAGCGCGCAGTCCCGCCGCGAGCACCAGCGCACAGATCACGGTGAGGCACCAGAACGCGAACAGCGATCGCCTCTGATCTGCGGTCACGGCGCTCCTCCCCTCACCTCTCAGGCCCTCCCCTTTTGGGAGGATTTGCCCGAAAACTGGCTTTCAGGACCTTGAGACTACCGCATCGGACCCGCCAGCGCATGATCCGATCTGGTCAATCTGCCCGCGTCTGTCAGCGGCCCAGCCTCCGACCGGGCGAGCCCGCCCGGAACTGCAGCCGGAGCCGCTCAGGCGGACTTCTTCTTCTGCTCCGGCTCGCGAGGGACCAGGGTCGGGTTCACGTTGTCCCAGACGACCTCGGCGGTCACGACGACCTTGGCGACGTCCTCACGGGACGGCACGTCGTACATGACATTGAGCAGGACCTCCTCGATGATCGCGCGCAGGCCGCGGGCGCCGGTGCCCCGCTCCATGGCCTTGTCGGCGATCGCCCCCACGGCGTCCTCGGTGAACTCCAGCTCCACCCCGTCGAGCTCGAAGAGCTTCTGGTACTGCTTGATCAGCGCGTTGCGCGGCTCGGTGAGGATCTGGACCAGTGCTGCGTTGTCGAGCTTGCTCACACTCGCGATCAGCGGGAGCCGGCCGATGAACTCGGGGATCAGGCCGAACTTCACCAGGTCCTCGGGCCGCACCTGGGAGAAGAACTCGTCGGCCTCGGACTCGGCGGCGGTGCGGATCTCGGCGGTGAAGCCCAGGGTCTTCCTGCCGACGCGCTGCTCGACGATGTGCTCCAGACCGGCGAAGGCGCCGCCGACGACGAACAGGATGTTGGTGGTGTCGATCTGGATGAACTCCTGGTGCGGGTGCTTGCGGCCACCCTGCGGGGGCACCGACGCGGTGGTGCCCTCCAGGATCTTCAGCAGCGCCTGCTGTACGCCCTCACCGGAGACGTCGCGGGTGATCGACGGGTTCTCCGCCTTGCGGGCCACCTTGTCGATC
>CAZTHV010000401.1:0-2863 GCA_964613165.1 uncultured Marmoricola sp. | reverse complement strand
GACCCGACGAGACGGGCGGTGATCCGTCGCCTCGGTGAAGGGTCCGCAAGCGTAGGCGAGTTGGCGGAGCCGTTCGCGATCACGTTGCCCTCGTTCATGAAGCACGTCCGAACGCTGGAGACCAGCGGTCTGATCCGCACGCGAAAGACCGGGAGGGTGCGCCTGTGCATGCTCAACCACGAACGTCTCACGCTCATCGACGATTGGCTCGCTGAGCAACGTCGTCTCTGGGAGCAGCGCACCGATCGTATGGAGCAGTTCGTCACCAACCATCAGGAGAAGCAATGACCTCGATCGACCCCACCCTCGACCTCACGCTGCAGCGCGTGATCTGCGCCCCGCGCTCCGCTGTCTGGCGAGCCTGGACCGACCCGGATCGGCTGCAGCACTGGTGGGTACCGGCGCCGACGGTCGCGCGCATCGACCGGCTCGACGTCAACCCCGGCGGCGCGTTCGTGACAAGCATGAGCGACGACGGCCAGGCCTTCGTCCCGCACACCGACTCGATCTTTCTCGTCATCGAGCCGGAGTCCCGGCTCGTCTTCACCAACGCCATCGACAGCGCCTGGCGTCCCGCCGCCCCCGCGCCCGTGCCGATGACGGCAGAGATCGTGCTGGCCGATCATCCCGAGGGCACCGACTATCGGGTCGTCGTGCGTCACGGCGATCCCGCGGACCGTGACAGGCACGAGGAACTCGGCTTCTTCGATGGCTGGGGCGCGGTGATCGCCGCGCTCGCGAGCCTGGTGGAGAGCGAGGTCGCGGCATGAAGATCGTCATCACGGAGTTCGTCACCCTGGACGGCGTCTCTCAGGGACCAGGATCGGCCGAGGAGGATCCCAGCGACGACTTCACCCGAGGCGGGTGGTTCGTGCCCCACCTGGACGAAGCATTCGTGAAGCAGACATCCGAGTGGCTCGACCTCGCCGATGGGCTGCTGCTCGGGCGCCGCACCTATGAGGCGTTCGCCCGAGACTGGCCGGAGATTGCCGAACCAGATCCCTTCACCGCGCGGATGAACGCGCTGCCGAAGTACCTCGTGAGCAACACTCTCGATCAGGGCAGCTGGAACCCGACTACCGTGCTGCGCGGTGACATCACCGATACGGTCGGAGCGCTCAAGGCCGCACCGGGTCGAGAACTGCAGGTTCACGGCAGTGCGCGCCTGGCCGCTTCCCTGCTCGACGCAGGACTGGTAGACATCCTCCGCCTCGCCATCGCTCCGGTGATCGTCGGCCAAGGCCGCCGGCTCCTCACCGGCCGAGGCGATGCCGGGCTCCACCTCCGTGAGCATCGCACCACACCGTCAGGCATCACTGTCCTCGAGTACGAGATGACCGGGGCCGCACCCCTCGCCGACTATCAAGGGGTTGAACCGCTCGTGCAGCGGATGCTGCTCGGAAAGCGAAGACAGCGCAGGCCAGACGCAACTCGCGGTTGGTGAGACATCGGCTGGCCACTGCCAGCGTCACGCGTGGCAGCGGCCCCAAGATCTCTGGCGGATGACGGTGTAACGCACGACACGCCCACGAAGGGTTTCCGCAAGAAGAACTCGTCACTCCAGTTCACGTCAGGGCGCCAACTGAACGCGCTTTTGTCGCCGCAGATGTCACAGGCCGGCGGGTGTTCACTTGAGCGTCAGGAGGTGTCTGAACCGCCTGTAAGTCCGGAGACGAGCTCAATCCACCTGGAATGCAAGGCTCGCCGCTTGGACACCCGCGATGCAGGCGGCCTCGTCGGCGTCGGAGGTGTCCCCGGAGATGCCGACGGCGCCAAGCAGTGCGCCCTCGGAGTCGCGAATCAGCACACCGCCCGGCACCGGCACCAGATGCCCCACGGTGTGGGTCACCGCCGCGACGAAGTAGGCCTGCTGCTCGGCCCGGACCATCAGCGCGCGAGAGCCCATCCCGAGGGCGAGTGCGCCGTACGCCTTGCCGTGGGCGACGTCGAATCGCTTCATCGCGGCGCCGTCCTCGCGCTCGGCGGCGATCAGGTGGCCGCCGGCGTCGAGGACCACAACGGTGAGCGGCTTGAGACCGGCCCCGACCCCGTGCGCGCGGGCTCCGGCGATGATCGAGCGGGCCTGGTCGAGAGAGAGGCTCATGCGGATCTCCTCTTGGTCGTGAGTCGTCTGCGGTGCAGGATCGGCTCGGTGTAGCCCGACGGCTGGTCGGCGCCTTCGAGCAGCAGCTCACGGGCGGCCAGGAACGCCTGTCCGCCGTAGCTCGGGGCCATGGGGGCGTACGCCGGGTCGCCAGCATTCTGCTCGTCAACCACCAGCGCCATCCGGCGCAGGCTCTCCTCGACCTGGTCGACGGTGACGACGCCGTGCCGGACCCAGTTCGCCACGTGCTGGCTGGAGATCCGGCAGGTCGCGCGATCCTCCATCAACGGCGTGCCACCCAGGTCGGGGACCTTCGAGCAGCCGACCCCGGCGTCGATCCAGCGCACGACGTATCCGAGCGTGCTCTGCACGTTGTTGTCCAGCTCGGCGCGCCGCTCGTCCGGCGACCAGGTCGAAGGATCCCCGAGCGGGATCGCGATCAGCTCCTGCAGGGTGGAGCGCCGCGCTTGTGCGGAGAGCTCGCGCTGCCGGGCCCGGACGTCGACCTGGTGGTAGTGCAGCGCGTGCAGCGTCGCGGCGGTCGGCGACGGCACCCAGGCGGTGCTGGCGCCGGCCTGTGGGTGCGCGACCTTCTGCTCCAGCATGTCGGCCAGGTTGTCCGGCGCCGCCCACATCCCCTTGCCGATCTGTGCCCGCCCGGCCAGGCCGCACGCCAAGCCGATCTCGACGTTGTTGCTCTCGTACGCCGCGATCCACGTGGTCTGCTTCATGTCGGCCTTGCGGACTACCGGGCCGGCC
>CAZTHV010000400.1:0-2892 GCA_964613165.1 uncultured Marmoricola sp. | reverse complement strand
GCCAGCTGCGCGTAGCCGCCGACCAGGTGGCTGGGCTTGAGCAGGATCCGGGTCAGGCTGTTGTGGATGCCGCCACGCTTGCGGTCCCGCTCGGTGAGGGGTACGTCGATCAGCCGGTCCTGTGCGTGGTGCATGTAGACCGTGCCCTCCGGCATTCGGTGGCTGACGATCGCCCGGGCGGCCACGACGCCGTTGCGATTGACCGCCTCGATCCAGTCGTTGTCCTTGACGCCGATCTTGGCGGCGTCCCGGTCCGACATCCAGATCGACTGCCCGCCGCGCGAGAGCGAGAGCATGAACAGGTTGTCCTGGTACTCCGAGTGGATCGACCACTTGTTGTGCGGGGTCAGATACCGAACCGCGACGCTGAGCCTGCCGGGCGCTCCGGCCTGGGCCCCGACGGCCGGCTCGCCGAAGAGGGTGCTCATGTCCAGTGGCGGCCGGTAGACGGGCAGCGCCTCACCCATGCCGAGCAGCCAGTCGTGGTCGAGATAGAACTGCTGCCGCCCGGTCAGCGTGTGGAAGGGCTTGAGTCGCTCGATGTTGATGGTGAACGGGCTGTAGCGCCGCCCGCCGCTCTCCGAGCCGGACCACTCCGGAGAGGTGATCACCGGCACCGGCGCCACCTGGGTGTCGGCGAAGGTGATCTGCTTGCCCTCGTGCTCGGCGGCCAGATCGGCCAGCTCGGTGCCGGTGCGCCTCTCCAGGAACTTGAAGCCCTGTGTTGCCAGATGCCCGTTGGAGACCCCGGCCAGGTGCAGCATCGCGTCGGCCATCTGGATGTCGGTCTCGACCTTCGGCTGGCCGTCTCCGGCGCCGCCGTGGGCGATGCCGTTGCGGTGACGCAGGATCTCGACCTCGCGCTCGACGTCGTAGGCGACGCCCTTGGTGAGCATCCCGATCTTCTCCAACAGCGGGCCGATCGAGATCATCTTGTCGTAGACGGCCGGGTAGTCCCGCTCGACCACGGCCAAGACCGGCATCGTCTTCCCGGGAACCGGCTCCACCTCGCCGGTGCGCCAGTCGCGGACCACGCCGTGCTCCGTGGCCATCGCCTCCGGGGTGTCGTGCCACAGCGGCTTGGCGACCACGTCCTTGCGGGTACCGAGGTGATCGACGGCGAGCTCGGAGAACCGCTTGGCGATGGTCTTCCAGGCCTCCCAGTCGGTCCTGGTCTGCCACGGTGGCGCGATCGCCGGGTTGAAGGAGTGGATGAACGGGTGCATGTCGGTGGTGTTCAGGTCGTGCTTCTCGTACCAGGTCGCCGCGGGCAGGACGACATCGGACAGGATCGTCGAGCTGGTCATCCGGAAGTCGATGGTCATCAGCAGGTCGAGCTTGCCCTCGGCCGCCTGATCGGCCCAGACGACGTCGCGTGGACGCTGGCTCTCCGGAGCCTCCTGAGCGGTGGCCGCGCTGTCGGTGCCCAGCAGATGCCGCAGGAAGTACTCGTTGCCCTTGGCCGAGGACCCGAACAGGTTGGAGCGCCACAGGCTCAGGACCCGAGGGAAGTTGTCCTCGTGCTCGGGCTCCTCGATGGCGAACCGGAGGGAGCCCTCCTTGAGCTGGGACACCACGTAGTCGGCCGGCTCCATGCCGGCCGCCGCCGCGTCGTCGGCGAGGGCCAGGCTGCTGCGGTCGAAGGTCGGATAGCTCGGTGTCCAGCCCAGTCGCACCGACTGAGCCAGCAGGTCCATCACGCTCTTGTCCGCGAACATGCCCGTGCCGGCGTCGAGCTCGTCGGCACTGAAGGTGTCGTAGCGGTACTGCGAGGCGTTGACGTACCAGTACGCCGTCTGGTTCATGTGCCGCGGCGGCCGGGCCCAGTCCAACGCGAACGCCATGTGCTGGAAGCCCATGATCGGCCGGATCTTCTCCTGGCCGACGTAGTGGGCCCAGCCGCCGCCGTTGCGGCCCTGGCAGCCGGTGATCGTGGTCAGCACCAGCATCGCCCGGTAGATCTGGTCGGAGTGGAACCAGTGGTTGGTGCCCGCGCCCATCAGGATCATGCCGCGGCCGTCGGTGTCGATCGCGTTCTGCGCCCACTCCCGGGCCAGCCGGATCACCTGAGCCGCGGGCACCGAGGTGTGCTCCTCCTGCCACGCGGGGGTGGCTGGTTCGCCGGGATCGTCGTACCCGGCCGGCCAGACGCCCGGCAGGCCGTCGCGGGCCACGCCGTACTGCGCCAGCATCAGGTCCAGCACGGTGGTGACCAGGCGGTCTCCCACCCGCGCCACCGGGACGCCGCGACGCTGGAAGGAGACCGATCCGTCGGGGCTGTCGAAGCGCGGCAGCTCGACCTCGACCGACTCGGCGGAGCCGCCGCGGTACGTCGTCAGCTCCGGGTCGATGTCACCGAGATCGAGGTTCCATCTCCCGAGCCCCTCGTCGCCGAAGCGGTGTCCGATCGAGCCTCGGGGGATCCGCACCTCGCCGCTCGTGGCATCGAGCACGGCGGGCTTCCACATCGCGTTCTCGGCGCCACCCTCGGGGTGGTCGATGTCGCCGGCCACGAGGTACTTGCCAGGGCGGTAGACGTCCTCGCCGGCGTCGTCCGAGACGCGCTCCAGGCAGATCAGGTAGGGCAGGTCGGTGTAGCGCTTGTTGTAGTCGGTGAAGAACGGCACCTCGGCGTCGACGAAGTACTCCTTGAGGATGACGTGACCCATCGCCATCGCCATCGCCGCGTCGGTCCCCGGCGCGACGGTGGCCCACTCGTCGGCGAACTTGACGTTGTCGGCGTAGTCGGGGGCGACGGCGACCACCTTCTGGCCGCGGTAGCGAGCCTCGGTCATCCAATGCGCGTCGGGGGTGCGGGTGACCGGGACGTTGGAGCCCCACATGATCAGATAGCCCGCGTCCCACCAGTCGCCGGACTCCGGCACGTCGGTC
>CAZTHV010000399.1:0-2945 GCA_964613165.1 uncultured Marmoricola sp. | reverse complement strand
CCCGGGCGCCGTGGACCTTGAGCTCGCGGCCCTTGGTCGGCGGCCGGCGCACCTCCGGCACGGCGATCGACTTGCGGCCCGACAGGTAGCGGCCGGTCTCGGAGTCGCGGTGCTTGAGCAGCTTGGCGACGCTGCCGGAGTGCACCACCTGGCCGCCGTGCTCGCCGGCTCCCGGGCCGATGTCCACGACCCAGTCGGCGGTGCGGATGGTGTCCTCGTCGTGCTCGACCACGATCAGCGTGTTGCCGAGGTCCCTGAGCCGGACCAGCGTCTCGATCAGCCGCTGGTTGTCACGCTGGTGCAGGCCGATCGAGGGCTCGTCGAGGACGTAGAGCACGCCGACCAGCCCCGCGCCGATCTGGGTGGCCAGCCGGATCCGCTGCGCTTCGCCGCCGGACAGCGTCGCCGAGGGCCGATTGAGGGAGAGGTAGTCCAGGCCGACGTCCAGGAGGAAGCGCAGTCGCTCCTGGATCTCCTTGAGCACCCGCTCGGCGATCTGGCGCTCGCGGGAGGACAGCTCCACGTCCTGCAGGAAGGCAGCGGTCTCGTCGATGGAGAGAGCGCACAGGTCGGCGATGTTCAGGCCTCCCTGGGCGGGGTCGCCGAGCGTCACCGACATCGAGACCGGCTTGAGCCGGCTGCCCGCGCAGGCCGGGCAGGGCACCTCGCGCATGTAGCCCTCGAAGCGCTCCCGGGCGACGTCGGACTCGCTCTCCCGGTGGCGACGCTCGACGTACGGCCGGACGCCCTCGAAGTTGGTGTAGTAGGAGCGCTCGCGGCCGTAGCGGTTGCGGTGCCGCACGTGCACCTTGGCGGCGTGGCCGTCCATGATCGTGCGGCGGATCTTGGCCGGCAGGTCCTGCCACGAGGTGTCCAGGTCGAACCCGAGCTCGCCACCGAGCGCGCCGAGCAGCCGGATGAAGTAGTCGGCGACGTGGGCGCCGGACCAGACCGTGATCACGCCTTCGCCCAGGGTCGCGCCGGGGTCGGAGATCACCAGCTCGGGGTCGACCTCCATCCGGGTGCCGAGGCCGTGGCACTCGGGGCAGGCGCCGAACGGTGAGTTGAACGAGAAGGAGCGCGGCTCCAGCTCCTCGGTGTCGATGTCGTGCTCGTTGGGACAGGCCATCCGCTCGGAGAAGCGGAGCTCGCGCTGCGGGTCTGTGGCACCCGCGTCGACGAGGTCGAAGACGACCAGGCCGGAGGCGAGGTTGAGTGCCGTCTCCACCGAGTCGGTCAGCCGGCGCTTGGCCGAGCCCTTGACGGCCAGTCGGTCGACCACCACCTCGATGGTGTGCTTCTTCTGCTTCTCCAGCTTGGGTCCCTCGGAGAGCAGGGTGTCGAGCTGGTGAGTCTCGCCGTCGACCCGGGCCCGGCTGAAGCCCTGGGACTGCAGCGAGCGGAAGAGCTCGACGTACTCGCCCTTGCGACCCCGGATCACCGGCGCGAGCACCTGGAACCGGGTGCCCTCGGGCAGCTGCAGCACCCGGTCGACGATCTGCTGCGGGGTCTGCCGCTCGATCGGCGCGCCGCACTGCGGGCAGTGCGCCCGGCCGGCGCGGGCGTAGAGCAGGCGCAGGTAGTCGTAGACCTCGGTGATCGTGCCGACCGTGGAGCGGGGGTTCTTGGAGGTCGACTTCTGGTCGATGCTCACCGCCGGGGAGAGGCCCTCGATGAAGTCCACGTCGGGCTTGTCCATCTGGCCGAGGAACTGCCGGGCGTACGCCGAGAGCGACTCGACGTAGCGGCGCTGCCCCTCGGCGAAGATCGTGTCGAAGGCCAGCGAGGACTTGCCCGAGCCGGACAGGCCCGTGAAGACGATCAGCGCGTCGCGGGGCAGGTCCAGGGAGACGTCCTTGAGGTTGTGCTCCCGCGCCCCGCGGATGATCAGCTGCTCGGCCACGTCGTCCCGTCTCTCTCGTCTCGCCATGTCGCCCGGACCCGGCTCTCGCGCGATCCCGGCGTCGAACACATGTTCGCACATCGCCCCGGCGTCCGGGACACGCCACACTGGTACCCATGAGCGACCCCGACCAGCAGGACAGGACCATGGGACCGGACACCGCGATCGAGGCGCTCCACCATGCTGAGCAACGCCTGGTCCGGACGGTCGATTCCCTCGACGACGCGGACTGGGCCGGCCCCACGATCCTCCCTGGCTGGTCAAGGGCGCACGTCGTCGCCCATCTCGCACTCAACGCGGAGGGACTCGCGCGCGCCGTCCACGGACTGCTGGACGACTCCCCGGTCCCGGTCTACGACTCCCAGGAGAAGCGCGACGCCGACGTCGACCGACTGGCCGGCGAGAGCTCGGAGGCCATCCGGGAGCGCCTCTTCGCGGCCGGGTGGACGCTGCGCGAGAGGCTGCTGGCGATCCGGCCCGATCAGTGGAGCCGGACGGTCGAGCGGGTTCCCGGGGGTCCGGACTGGCCGTTGCGGGCCATTCCCGGACTGCGTCGGCGCGAGGTGGAGATCCACCATGCCGATCTCGGTGCCGGCTACTCCCCCGCGGACTGGCCGGCGGGCTTCACCGTCGAGCTGCTGGACCAGCTGATCGCCGACCACGCCGTCTCGCCCGACTCGCCGCCGTTCGCGGTCCGCGGGGTGGATGTGGACCGCTCCTGGGAGCTCGGCGCCCGTGCGCCCGTCGTACGAGGCGCCGCGGCCGCGCTGGCCTGGTGGCTGGCCGGCCGGGGCGACGGCGAGGGCCTGTCCAGCCACGGCGAGCTCCCCCGCCTCGGCCCATGGCGGATGGCGCCCATCGAATAGCAGAGCGCCCGGCCGGAACCTAGGCTGTGCACATGACCTACACAGGAGCGGTGCGACCCGGCGGGACCCCGGACGTGCGCGAGCTCGCGGAGCTGGTGATCACCAAGGTGGCCGTCGACTCGCAGATGTCGAACAACTGCTACCTGCTGCGCTGCCGCGCGACCGACCAGCAGCTG
>CAZTHV010000398.1:0-2951 GCA_964613165.1 uncultured Marmoricola sp. | reverse complement strand
CCTCGCTCTTGGTGGCCAGCGCCAGGGCGTTGGAGGCCGCCGCGCAGGCACCCCCCACCATGAGGGTGAGGATGATGCCGAACACGACGCCGAGAACGTCGGCCTTCATCCCCATCGCCCAGCCGAGCAGCACCAGGATCAGCGCCTGGACGAAGAGCTGGAGCACGTCGCGGGCGAGCCTGCCGACCAGCAGCGCGGTCCGGCTGGCCGGGGTGACCCGCTCGGCCTCGATGACGCCCTCGCGCCACTCGCCGATCAGGCTGAAGCCGGCGAAGAAGGCGCCGAAGATGCCCAGCTGGACCAGGAGACCGGGCACGAAGAAGGTGTAGGCGTTGGTCGCCCCGAACTGGTCGACCAGCGGCTTGAGCAGTGGGCCGAAGAGCATCAGGTAGAGCACCGGCTGCAGCATCCCGATGATCACCCAGGCGGGATTGCGCAGGTTCATCCGCAGCTGACGGCGGAAGACGACGAAGCTCTCTCGGGCGAAGGTCATCAGCGAGCTCCTTCCGTAGCCTCGAAGTCCACAGCCTCCGCGTCGAGATGGCCGGGGGGTCCCTCGGAGGTCGCCTCGGCATCGCGCAGCGACCGGCCGGTGAGGCTGAGGAAGACGTCGTCGAGGGTGGGCCGGCGGACCTCGATGGAGTCCAGCTCGATCCCGGACCGATCCAGGTCACGCAGCAGCCCCGGGACGGCCCGGCCGGCGCGGGGCACCCGGCCGCGGACGTGGCGGCCGTCGATCTCGACGTCGGTGGCCCCCGCCCGGTCGGCCGGCGAGTCCAAGATCGAGCTCAGCCGCTCTGCCGCGGCGGTGACCGAGGCCGGGTCGGCGATCTCCAGGTCGACCAGGTCGCCGGAGACCTGGTCCTTGAGGTTGTCGGAGGTGTCGCTGGCCACGATCCGGCCGCGGTCGATCACCACGATCCGGTCGCTGAGCGCGTCGGCCTCGTCGAGGTAGTGCGTGGTGAGCAGGACGGTGGCGCCCCTCTTGGACCTCAGGTCGGCGATGTGCTCCCACAGGTTGGCCCGCGCCTGCGGATCCAGCCCGGTGGTCGGCTCGTCGAGGAAGACCAGCGACGGCTCGTGGATCAGACCCATCACGATGTCCAGCCGGCGCTTCTGCCCGCCGGACATGTTCTTGGGCTGACGGGTCCAGAGACCCTCGAGCTGGAGCTGCTCGAACAGCTCCCTGCCCCGGCGCTCGACCTCGGCCCGGCTGCGGCCGTAGAGCATGCCGTGGTCCATCACCTCCTCGCCGGCGCGGGCATAGCTGAAGGTGCCGCCGGTCTGGGAGACGTAGCCGATGCTGCGGCGGACCTGCTCGGACTCCTTCACCACGTCGTACCCCGCGACGGTGGCGGTGCCGGCGTCGGGCCGCAGCAGCGTGGTGAGCATGCGCAGCGTGGTGGTCTTGCCGGCGCCGTTGGGGCCGAGGAAGCCGACGACCTCTCCCTCGGCGACCTCGAGGTCGACCCCGTCGACCGCTCTGACGTCGACGGTCTTGCGTCCTTGCTTCGTGTGGAAGGTGTGCACCAACCCTCGTGCGGAGATCATGCGGATCACCCTAGGGGCGGCCACCGACAGCCACGCCAGCGCTTTTCGGAGCAGGCTCAGCCCAGCACTCTCGCGGCGATCCAGGCGATCTCGTCGGCGGTCTGCTCCGGCGTCGCCGAGCCCGGTGCCGTGACGTGGCTGAGCACCAGCCGGATCACCATGTCCACCAGCGAGCCGATCCGCTCCTCGGGAACGGTGATCTCGTAGTGGCCGAGGTGCCCGGCGACGATCAGCCGGGCCGCGTCGATGACCGGCTCGACCTGAGTGGTCAGCAGCGGGAGCAGATCGCTCTCCGCGCCGTGGCTGGCCGAGAGCACCGCGTGCAGCAGCGGATTGGTGCGTGCCATCGCCAGCACGCTGGCGGCGGCCGCGCGGATCGCCTCGACCAGGTCGTCGGGATGGGCGGCGAACTCGGCGTCGACACGCTCCAGGAACGCGGTCAGCTCGTGCATCACCATGGCCTCCGCGAGCTGCGGCTTGGAGCCGATCTCGTTGTAGACCGTCTGCCGGCTGACCCCGACACGGTCGGCCAGCTTGGCCATCGTGATCGTGCTCCAACCGCCGACCCGGGTGAGCTCGGCGGCAACCTCGATCAGCCGGTCGCGCCAGGAGCCGCCGCGGGCAGCCCCGCGCTGGCTCTCGGCGTACGCCCTGGTCGAGGTCATCGGCGTTCTCCCGTCACGTGCCGGCTGCGCCCAGCCCCGTCAGGCCCAGTCTCCCACGACGCCTCGGCGGGCCATGTCTCACAGCGTCGCCGGGTCGACGGGGACGAAGTCGACCTTCTCCCGGACACCACAGTCGGGGCAGCACCACGTGTCGGGTACGTCGGCCCAGGCGGTGCCGGCCGCGAAGCCCTCGTGCTCGTCGCCGGCCGCGACCTCGTAGACGTACTCGCAACCGGGACACTTCGCCGCGAGGACCTCCATCGGCTGCACCTGGGCGACCGGGTCGCCGGAGGTCTCCCCGACAATCGTCGCCGCGGCGCCGTACTTGGCCAGGATCCGCTCCCGCTTGCGCGGGCTGATGTTGGCCCGGCCGATGTCGCCGCCGAAGTGGGCGAGCACCCGCGGGTCCATCACCCGTCGCCAGACCGGCGGCACCATCGCCAGCACGATCATCCCGGCGTACCCCGTCGGCAGCACCGGGGACTCCTCGAAGTCGCGCAGCGCCTGGTAGCGGCGGGTCGGGTTGGCGTGGTGGTCGCTGTGCCGCTGCAGGTGGTAGAGGAGCACGTTGGTGGCGACGTTGTTGGAGTTCCAGCTGTGCGAGGGGTCGACCCGCTCGTAGCGCCGCCGCTCGCCGACACCGACCTTCTGGCGCAGCATCCCGTAGTGCTCCATGTAGTTGACCACCTCCAGCAGCGAGAAGCCGACGATGGCCTGGAGCACCAGATAGGGCAG
>CAZTHV010000397.1:0-2953 GCA_964613165.1 uncultured Marmoricola sp. | reverse complement strand
CGGCCGCGAGCTCTCCAGCCGGGACGACCAGGTGACGACGGCCTGGTGGAAGGAGGAGCGGGGGGAGCGGATCTTCGTGGACTTCAACCAGAACTCTCGTGACCGCACCATCGCCTCGGCGTACTCGCTGCGCCCGCTGCCCGGCGCCCCGGTCTCGACGCCGATGACGTGGGATGAGCTGGCCTCGACCGGGGACCCGCGAGAGCACACCCTCTTCTCCGTCCCCGACCGCCTCGCCGACGGCGACCCCTGGGCCGCCATCGAC
This sequence comes from uncultured Marmoricola sp., assembly GCA_964613165.1. Classification (GTDB taxonomy): domain Bacteria; phylum Actinomycetota; class Actinomycetes; order Propionibacteriales; family Nocardioidaceae; genus Marmoricola. The sequence goes on along the minus strand of CAZTHV010000397.1, from coordinate 2,688 downwards.
GACCGCGCCTGCTCGCTGGAGCCGCTGCTGCGGCTCTTCGAGGAGCAGGGCTCCGTCGAGCTGAGCTACCCACCCGACTACCCGAAGATGCCTGGCGAGCCGCCGCGGGTGCAGCCGTCGAAGAAGGTCGCCGAGCACTGGGACGAGCACGGCAACCGGATCGAGACGTGATCAGAAGGCACGGCTGCCTTGGACTTCGTGTGGAGCTCATCGGGCGCCCGGTCGGCCCCTCCTCTCCTGTACGGCGGCCGTCTCGGTGAGCGTGGAGTTCACTACCGACAGCCCCGGAACGCATGCCGTAGCGACGAGAGCCGGCGAACCCTCGGGGCGACGACGTGGGCCAGGTCGAGTTCGGGGCCGTCGTACGACGGCGACATTCGCTGACGCCCGGCGGGCCTCAGAGCCCGGTGATGCCCTCTTCGCCGTAGTGCTCGGCCTGCCCATCGAAGGTCTCGTGCTCCAACAGGTGCAGCACCGGGACGCCGAGCTTGCGGCGGGCCCGGGAGGTCCAGTCGAGGTGGAAGAACTCCGAGACGACGTGGGGACGGTCAGGACGATCGCCTCGGCCGCCTCGATGCCGGTCACCTTGGCGGCCAGCGCCTCGATCGGATCGACGCTGACGATCTCGCCCGTGGCCAGCGCCCCCGCGGCGGTCAGGGCGCCGACCGATGCGGCGAGTGCGGCGCGGGCGTTGTCCAGGATCTCCTGGCGCATCTCATCGAGGGCGCCCTCGTCCAGGAGCAGGGCGGGGGTGGCCAGCACCTCGCCCGTGGCGAGCGCGCCGATGCCGCTCTCGATCTGGGCGGCGGCATCCTCGACGGGCAGCAGGACGTGGTAGCGAACCGAGTCCTCGATGTCCTCGTGCAGGCCATGGATCTGGATCGCATCGGCGGAGCTGAGCGCCTGCTCGACGAGCAGTACGACGTGGTAGTCGGTCATCGTCGTCCCTTTCTCACCCGATGCCCAACACCCTATCCAGGTTGTACGTGACCGGCTCCTCCAACTGCTCGTAGCCACACGACTCCGGATCCCGGTCCGGCCGCCACCGCTTGAACTGCGCGGTGTGCCGGAACCGGCGTCCCTCCATGTGGTCGTAGCCGACCTCCAGGACCCGCTCTGGCCGCAGCGGCGTGAAGGAGAGGTCCTTGCCCTGGCTCCAGCGGCTCTGCGTGCCGGGCACGCGGTCCGGGTTGGCGACGGCCCACTCCTCCCAGGCGCCCCACGGGTGCTCCGACATGGGGCATTCGAGTGGTCGCAGCTCCTCCAGCAGCTCCACGCGACGGGCGGCGGTGAAGCTCGCGGACACCCCGACGTGCTGCAGGCTGCCGTCGGCGTACAGACCCAGCAGCAGCGAGCCCAGCAGCGGCTCCTCCGGCGTGGAGCTCTTGTGCAGCCGGTAGCCGGCCACGACGACGTCGGCGGTGCGCTGGTGCTTGATCTTCAGCATCGTCCGCGCGTTCTCCTGGTACGTCGCGCCGAGCGGCTTGGCGATCACCCCGTCGAGCCCTGCCCCCTCGAACTGCTCGAACCAGGCCTGCGCCTCGACGGGGTCGGTCGTGGTGCGAGTGCGGTAGACCGGGCCGGTGAGACCCGGCAGCGACTCCAGCAGAGCCCGCCGCTCACTGAACGGTCGCTCGACCAGGGCCTCGTCCCCCAGAGCGAGCAGGTCGAAGGCGACGTACCCCGCCGGCGTCCTCTCCGCGAGCAGCTCGATCCGCGAGGCGGCGGGATGGATCCGCTCCTGCAGGACCTCGAACTCCAGCCGTGGCGCTTGACCGGGTTGGGCGATCGCCACGAACAGCTCCCCGTCCAGCACGCAGCGGTCGGGCAGCTGCGTCCGCATCGCGGCGGCCACCTCGGGGAAGTAGCGGGTCAGCGGCTTGGTGTTGCGCGAGGTCAGCTCGACCTCGTCGCCGTCCTTGAAGACCAGGCAGCGGAAGCCGTCCCACTTGGGCTCGAACGACAGCCCGCCGTCGTACTTGGCGGGGTCGGGCATCCCGGACACCGCCTTGGCGAGCATCGGCTTGAGCGGCGGCATCACTGGGAGGTCCACGAGCACCACCATAGACGGCCTGGTTCGCGGTTGGAGTGGCCTGCGCGACGACTGATTGCCGGGATGTGTGCTTGCACGCTGTCGACGTCGGGGGGTAAGACCCACCTGCTAAAGTCTAGTAATCTAGTATGAGAACGTTAGATGCCGAGAAGGGGTGGCAGATGGGACCGCGCATCGGGTATGTGCCGGGGGTCTACGACCTGTTCCATGTCGGGCACCTCAACGCGCTGCGGCAGGCCCGGCCGCACTGTGACGTCCTGGTGGCCGGGGTGGTCTCGGACGAGGTGTGCGTCGCCGCCAAGGGGGTGCGGCCCTTCGTTCCGCTCGCGGAGCGACTCGAGATCGTCGGCAGCCTGGAGATCGTTGACGCCGTCTACGCCGAGCTGACCGAGGACAAGGGGGACGCCTGGCGGGAGGTGGGCTTCCAGCGCATCTTCAAGGGCGACGACTGGCAGAACACGCCGAAGGGGCGGGCGCTGGAGCAGCAGATGCGGGCGCTCGAGGTCGAGGTCGTCTACTTCCCCTACACGGTGCACACCTCGAGCACGCAGCTGCGCAACCTGATCGGTGCGGGCAGCGCGGCCGGAGCCAGGGCCGCGTCATGAACGTGGCGCTGCTCGGCGCCGCCGCGGACC
>CAZTHV010000396.1:1453-2963 GCA_964613165.1 uncultured Marmoricola sp. | reverse complement strand
GCGTCCCGGTGCCGCTGAAGTACCTCGACGGCATGGACTCGCTGCTCTCGATCGTGCAGATGCCGGCCGGCGTTCCGGTGGCGACGGTCGCGGTCGGCAACGCCCGCAACGCCGGGCTGCTCGCCGTACGCATCCTGGGTGCGACGGACCCGGGGCTGCGGCAGCGGATGGTCGAGTTCCAGGAGGCGCTGCGGACCTCGGCGCAGGAGAAGGGCCGAGCGGTCCGCGGCGATGGCGGCCGGACGATCGGGTTCTGATACGCCCGAATTCACCGGGGCATTTGGGACATACCCCCTATCCTTGCTCGGTGATGACCAGAGGCACGTCCAGAGCGATCGGGAGTCTTGTCGTCGTGATGCTGGCCGCGACTCTCGGAGTGGTGGGTGGCAGTGAGACGGCGGCCGCCCGGGCCTCCGACGCGGCGCGCGCCAACGCCGGCGCGAGCGCCTCGGTCCGGGTCCTCACCTACAACATCCGGGCCGCCATGAGCGTCGACCGGTTCGCCGCTGCGGTCCATGCCGTGCTGCCCTACGGCGACATCGTGGCGCTGCAGGAGGTCAATACCAAGCCGAAGGGCGCCCGGATCGAGCGGCTGCGGGCGTCGGGCTGGGAGTCCTGGCGAGACGTCCGGACCGGCTACTTCCTCGATCCGACCCGCGGCAGCGCCACCCAGACTCCGGTGCTGTGGCGTGCGAGCCGGTTCGACTTCGTGAGCGCGGAGCCGGTGCGCATCTCCGCGCCGGTGCGGCTCAAGGGTGAGCTGTCGAAGAACAGAGGCAATGGACGATGGGTCTCCGTGGTGCGCCTGCGCGACCGGAGCACCGGACAGCCGCTGGCGATCGTCAACACCCACCTGGTGCAAGGGGCGGTCAAGGCCGGCCGCAAGGTCAAGCACCGCCCTCGGACCTGGCGGCTCTACCGCTCCCAGGTGGCGGCCGTGGCGTCGATCGCCGTCAAGGAGCGTGCCCGCGGACAGCAGGTCTACCTCGTGGGTGACTTCAACTCCGACTACGTCTCCGACGCCAAGCGGGGCAAGCGCACGTTCCCGGTACGCCGGTTCCGCGCGATCGGGTTCACCTCGATGTGGGCGACCTCCCGGCCGAAGAAGGGCACTCGGGGCCGCGCCTTCCTGGACCAGGTCTTCACCTGGCAGCGGCCGGTGTCGACCCGGGTGCTGCGAAAGGTGCGGCTCTCCGACCACTCCCCGGCGGTCGCCACCTACGTCCTGCCGCCGCTGCCCGGCTACCAGTGAGGCGGACCGGTAGCCGTCAGCGGCGCCCGCGCCGCCGCCACTCGATGGCGGGGCAGGTGTCCATGACCATGGGCACGCCGGCGGCCTCGGCCCGGGCGAAGGCCTGCTCGTCGATCACGCCGAGCTGCAGCCAGACGCCCTTGGCGCCGACGGCGATCGCCTCGTCGACGAACTGGCCGGCGGCATCCGAGCGCCGGAACACGTCGACGACGTCGATCGGGAAGGGCACCTCGGCCAGGGTGGCGTAGCCCTGCTCGC
>CAZTHV010000396.1:822-1443 GCA_964613165.1 uncultured Marmoricola sp. | reverse complement strand
GTGGTGGCCACCTCGGTCGGCTTCCGGCTGGAAATGTGGCGCGCCGGCGTCCTGTCGGCGCTCGAAAGCCCCTGGTTCGGGCTGGGCGTAGCCCTGCTCGCCCAGCACCGTCGGCGCGCTGGGATGGATCGGAACGATCCGCTTGCCCCGGCTCTGCAGCAGTGCGGCTATCTCGTAGGCGGTCCGGGTCGGGTCGCCGGACAGCCCGACGACGGCCCAGGTCACCAGGTCGTCCAGCATCAGGTCGACGTATTCGGGACGCTGCCACGGGTTCATCGGAGCGATCACCCCTCCTTTGTACAGGCTCGGCTCAGGCTCGCGGCTCGATGGCAGCGCGAACGCGGGTCACGAGGTCGTCGAAGCCGAGGCCGCTCTCCACGAGGACCACCCGCGACCGGCCATCTGGGTCGGCCGGCCAGAGTCGCTCCACCACGTCGCCGACGGCCGCCCGCAGGTGGCCCTCCGGCTCGTCGGTGCGCTCGCACAGCCACTCGCGGAGCACGTGGTTGTGGGCCGTGACGACCGCGTTGGCGAGCACCTCGGCCCGCACGGCGTCCTCAGGCCGGGTCAGCCATCGCTGCAGGTGGGTGCGGAAGAGGCGCTGGTAGCGGCGCTGACCGG
>CAZTHV010000396.1:0-812 GCA_964613165.1 uncultured Marmoricola sp. | reverse complement strand
CCGGCGATCTCGGCGTCCCGCAGCGCCGGGACCGTCCGGGTCAGCCGGTAGCGGGCGCGGGCGAGCTCGCCCTCGGCCAGATAGTGGCGCAGTACGACCAGCGCCGCCTCGTCGAGCGCTGCCGCCGCACGTGCGTGGTCGGCCGTCGACAGCCGTGCGTCCACCTGGGCGAGGAGCGAGGCGTGATCGGGGAAGACCACCGCCTCCTTGGTGGGAAAGGCCCGGAAGAACGTCGTCCGGCCGACGCCTGCCCGCAGGGCGATGTCGTCGACCGTCGTCTTGTCGAAGCCCTGGCTGGCGAAGAGCTCGAAGGCGGCCTCGACCAGACGCTCGCGGGTCGGCCGGTTGGACTCCGGGGTCATGGTTCCTCCGGGGTGGACGGGGGCTGGTACTGAGTACCATACTGGCGATACTTGATCCGCACCGTGAGGGAGTGACCGTGCCCGACTTCCCGCTCTATGCCCTGTCCGAGGAGCACCAGGCCGTCCGGGAGGCGGTCCGCGCGCTCTGTGACGCCAAGGTCGCGCCGTACGCCGCCGCCGTGGACGAGGAGGCCCGCTACCCGCACGAGGCGGCCGAGGCGCTGCTGGCCGCCGACTTCCACGCGCCGCACGTGCCCGAGCAGTACGGCGGTGCCGGGGCGGACGCGCTGGCGACCGTCATCGTCATCGAGGAGGTCGCGCGAGCGTGCGCCTCGTCCAGCCTGATCCCCGCGGTGAACAAGCTGGGCTCGTTGCCGGTGCAGCTCGGCGGCAACGAGGAGATCAAGGCGAAGTACCTCCGTAGGCTGGCGGCCGGGGAGGGCGGCTTCT
>CAZTHV010000395.1:0-2979 GCA_964613165.1 uncultured Marmoricola sp. | reverse complement strand
CGGAGATGCGCGCCAGCGACTACGTCAACCTGGTGCTCGGCAACATCGGCCAGGAGACCGATGCCTGGGGCGTGAGCCGGATCCCGGCCAACGCGGCCCAGGCGGTGGCGTCGATGTCGGCACCGGCCAATCGGGAGACGCTCAAGCGGCACTGGGAGCAGGGCCTGCGCGAGCTGCTGCTCGCCGCGGAGCCGGGCAGCGACCACCAGCTGACCTTCGCTCGGTCGTACGCCGCCGCGGCGCGCGGCGAGCAGGCACTCGACGAGCTCGCCGCGATCCTCGACGGCTCCCTGACCTTCGACGGCCTGGCCGTCGACCAGGACCTGCGCTGGGGGCTGATCGGCGCGCTGGCCCGGCGCGGCCGCTTCGGGGAGGACGAGATCGCCGTCGAGCTGGCCCGCGACCAGACCATCTCCGGTCAGGAGAAGGCGGCCGCCGCCCGCGCCGGTCAGCCGCTGGCCGAGGCCAAGGCGGCAGCGTGGCAGGCCGGTGTCGTGGACACCACGACGGCCAACGAGACCCAGCGCTCGATCGTGCTGGCGTTCTGGGCCGGTGACCAGGACGAGGTCCTGGCGCCGTACGTCGACCGCTACCTGGAGGCGGCCGAGACGCTCTGGGAGCACCTGGGCACCCACAAGGCGTCGGTTGTCCTGGAGTTCGGCTTCCCGCGGGCGCTGGCCTCGGCCGGGCTGCTGGAGCGGGTGGACGGCTGGCTGGAGCGCACCTCCGCCAATCCCGGCGCGGTGCGCTACGTCCGGGAGGGTCGTGCCGACGTCGCGCGCTATCTCGCGGCCCAGGAGCGCGACGCCCAGGACGCCTGAGGAGACAGCCCCCTCCCTTTTTTCGTCGAGGCGGCGCGAACTCACCTCTCGCCGAGGTGAGTTCGCGCCGCCTCGACGGGATAACGAGCAGATGAGAGAGCGCGGATGCTCAGGCGTGGAGCGTCTGCGGGGCGCGGGCGGCCTCGGCCAGCTGGCTGAGGCCCCGCTTGATCCCGCCGACGAGGTCGCCCTCGGCGAAGGCCGCCTGCATGGCGACGATCGCCAGCCCGACCGCCTCGTCGCTGAGGTCGCGGCGCACGATCGCGCCGGTCACCACCTCGACCAGGCGGGCCGCCGGGTCGACCATGACCAGCACGGTGCGCTCGGGAGCGACCAGCGCGGCGTGCAGCCTGCTGGCGAACGAGCCGGGACCCGTGCCGGGCTCTGGCTCGGCCGCACCGACGTACACCGAGAACTCGTAGCGCGAGACGGTCTCCGCCGACCGGATCGCCCGGTCGATCTCGTAACGCTGGTCGGCCGAGAAGCCGTCACCAGCTGCCACTGGCTCCACCCCGGTCGCTGGCGGCGCCCGGGCCGGCCTCGACCTGCTTGCCAGAGGCGTCCGGGGCGTCCTCGGCGGCGCTCACACCCTTGGCCGGGCCGCCGAACCACTCGGCCTCGCTCCGCCACGACTGGCCCGGCTTGTAGCCCTTGTCGCGCACGATCGACGGGAGCACGGTCAACACGGTGATGATCAGCGCCAGACCGAGCGGGAAGATCAGCAGCATCAGCAGGAAGTCCAGGCCCGACACCGGCGGCGGGGTCGTCCAGGACTCCGGCGTGTCGGCGGACGCGACCGCCGGCACCGCCAGCACGGCGACGAACCCCATCAGGACCGTCAGCAGCCGGCGGACGGTCCGGAAGGCGGGACCGGAGCCGGGACGGAAGACGGGACGGGCAGCTGTGCGGGAGCGGAGCGTGATCACGCCCGAAGGATAGCCTCCCTCTCATGCTCGTCGCGCAATCCCTCATGGATGGGGCCCTCATGGACCGGGCCCTCATGGACCGGGCCCTCATGGACCAGGCCCTCATGGACCGGGCCCTCATCGAGATGCCCGCCGCGTGCCAGCAGTCGGACAGCTGGGCGTGCGCGGCGGTCTACCACTGGACCGGCAACGAGGATCTGGCTCGCGCGGCAGCCTGGGCGATCGGCCGACCGCTGTCGATCCTGACTCTGGTCCTGATCGGCCTGCTGGCCCGCTGGCTCGTGCACCGGGGCATCGACCGGCTGGTCGGCAGGCTCGTCGACCGCACCCGCGACGCCGACGCCCAGACGGGCGGCCAGCGGCGGGTCCAGCGCGCCCGGACGATGGGCAGCCTGCTCAAGAGCATCACCAGCGGCGTGGTCGTCGCGGTGGTGCTGACGATGGCCGTCGCCGAGCTGGGCTTCAACATCGGCCCGCTGATCGCCAGCGCGGGCATCATCGGCGTGGCGCTCGGCTTCGGGGCGCAGAGCCTGGTCAGGGACTTCCTCTCCGGTGTCTTCATGATCTTCGAGGACCAGTACGGAGTCGGCGACTCGGTCGACCTGGGCGAGGCGTCCGGCACGGTCGAGGCGGTCGGGCTCCGGGTGACCAGGCTGCGTGATGTCGACGGCACGGTCTGGTACGTGCGCAACGGCGAGGTCGTCCGGGTGGGCAACCAGAGCCAGAACTGGGCACGATCGGTGCTCGACATCGCGGTCGCGTACAAGGAGGACATCACCCGGGTCCGCAGGGTGCTGCGCGAGGTCGCCCAGGACCTGTACCAGGACCCGGCGTTCGCCACCAAGATCATCGAGGAGCCCGAGGTGTGGGGCGTCCAGTCGCTGGGGCCCGACGCGGTCGTCGTGCGGGTGACCCTGAAGACCATGCCGATGGAGCAGTGGGTGGTCGCCCGGGAGATGCGTGAGCGGGTCAAGAAGCGCTTCGACGCGGAGGGCATCCAGATCCCGGCGGTGCCCCGTGGCATGCCCCAAGCGAGCCCGGCCAGCGGCCCGACAGACGGCCCAGCACCGGATCCGGCATCTGAGTAGCACTACTCAGCCGGTTTGAGCGCGTCCACGGAGGCGCGCGGCCCCGCGGCGGGCCAGCATGGGCTCCATGAGCGAGCGCGGCGAGCAGATCGTCCACCACAGCCCCCCTGGTGCCTCCCGGGCGCCCGGAGCACCGTGCCGAGA
>CAZTHV010000394.1:0-2991 GCA_964613165.1 uncultured Marmoricola sp. | reverse complement strand
CCCGGCGCAGCAGTGTCCGCATCTGCGGGACGGTGGTCACGTCCAGCGCCGCCATCGGCTCGTCGAGCAGCAGCAGCCCCGGCTCCGTCGCCAGCGCCCGCGCCAGTGCGACCCGCTGGGCCTGTCCTCCGGAGAGCTGCCCAGGACGCCGGTCGGCCAGGCTGGTGGCGTCCACCTCCTCGAGCCAGCGCATCGCCTCGCGATTGGCGGCGCTCCTCCCATGGCCCAGGCTCCGTGGCCCGAACGCCACGTTGTCGCGGGCGGAGAGGTGCGGGAAGAGCAGCGGGTCCTGGGCCAGCATCCCGACTCCCCGGTCGTACGCCGGCCGCCAGTGGGATGCCGTCCCGTTCAGCCGGAACAACGGCCTCTCCCCCAGCACCGCGCTGCCCTCGTCCGGTCGCACCAGCCCGGCCAGGATGCCCAGGACCGTGGACTTGCCGGAGCCGTTCGGTCCCAGCAGGGCGACCGTCTCGCCCTGCTCGACCCGCAGCTCGACGTCGAGGTCCCGCTCGGCCAGGCGGGCGGACATCTCCAGCCTCACAGCGCGCTCCCCCGAGTGCCCCGGACCAGGCCCATCACCACGATCGCCACCAGCACCAGCAGCAGTGAGAGCGCGACCGCGGCGTCGGGATCGACCTCGCGCTGCAGGTAGATCTCCAGCGGCAGCGTGCGGGTCACTCCCTGCAGGTTGCCGGCGAAGGTGATGGTGGCGCCGAACTCTCCCAGCGCGCGGGCGAAGGCGAGGATCGCGCCCGAGACCAGGCCCGGCAGCACCAGCGGCATGGTCACCCGCCGCAGCACCGTGCCCGGCCGGGCACCGAGCGTGGCCGCCACCTCCTCGTAGCGATGGCCCGCGGTGCGCAGCGCTCCCTCGAGACTGACCACCAGGAAGGGCAGCGCGACGAACGTCTGGGCGAGCACGACCGCCGCGGTCGAGAAGGCGATCTGCAGGCCGATCACCTCCAGATGCTCACCGAGCAGGCCGCGGCGACCGAACGTGTGCAGGAGCGCGATGCCGCCCACCACCGGCGGCAGGACCAGCGGCAGCAGTACCAGCGAGCGCAGCAGCGACTGGCCGGGGAACCGGGTCCGGGCCAGCATCACCGCCATCGGCACGCCCAGCAGCAGGCAGAGCAGCGTGCTGGCACCCGCGGTCTTCAGACTGAGCCACAGCGCCGTACGCGAGGACTCCGAGGTGACCAGGGCGGCGAAGTTGCCCCAGTCGACCTGCGTGGTGAGAGCGAGGAGCGGCAGCAGCACGAAGAGCCCGCCCACGACCGCCGGCAGCACCAGCCATCGCGGGACACCCGGCGCCACCGCCCCTCGCGTCACGCCCGCCCTACGGCTTCCCGAAGCCCGCGGCGGACAGGACCTCCTGGCCCTGGCTGCCGGTGACGAAGTCCAGGAACTGCGCCGCCAGCTCTGCGTGCTTGCTCGCCGCGAGCGCGGCGATCGGGTAGACGTTGACGGCGGCCGACGACTCGTCGAACGCGATGCCCTTGACCGCGTCGCCGGCACCCTTGACGTCGGTCACGTAGACCAGGCCCGCGTCCGCGTCGCCCGTGGTGACCTTGCCGAGCACGTCGGTCACCGAGGACTCCTCGCTGACCGGCTTGATGTCGATGCCCGCGGCCTCTTCGACCTTGACGGTGGCCGCGCCGCACGGCACCTCGGGTGCGCAGACGACGACCTGGACGTCGGGCTTGGCCAGATCCTGCAGCGAGGACACTCCGGCCGGGTTGTCCGGTGGGGTCGCGATCTGCAGCACGTTGGTCGCGAAGTTCACCGGGGTGCCCTCGACGTCGTCGGCGGCCTTGTCCATGTTGTTGGTGTCCGCGGAGGCGAAGACGTCCGCCGGCGCGCCCTGCTGGATCTGGGCGACCAGGTCGGAGGAGCCACCGAAGCTGAAGGCGACCTTGACGCCCTCGTTCTCGGCCTCGAACCTCTTGCCGATCTCGGTGAAGGTCTTGGTCAGCGAGGCTGCCGCGAACACCGTCAGCGTGGTGGTCTCGGTCTTCGCGTTCTCCTCGTCGCCACTGCCACAGGCCGCCGTGGTGGCGAGCAGCACCGCCGCCAGGAGGAGGGCCCCCAGCCTCTTCGGAATCGGGCCCCTCAGGGTGGGTCTCTTCAGCGTCATCGCTGTCCATCCTCCTTCTCTACGATCACCGTGGTCGCCTTGACCACGGCAGCGGCGACCGACCCGACCTCGAGACCCAGGTCGTCCACCGCCTCCCGGCTCATCAGGGAGACCAGCCGGAAAGGCCCGCACCGCAACTCGACCTGCGCCATCACGGTGTCCTTCTCCACGGCGGTCACCAGGCCGGTGAGCCGGTTGCGCGCTGAGCTGCGGGTCTCCCGCTCCGCGCGCTGCCGGCGTACGACGAACTCGGCGAGCTCGCGTCCCTCGATCGCCTGGCGACCGTGGTCGTCGGTGACCGCGGTCAGCTCACCGGAGGCGGCCCAGCGACGGACGGTGTCATCGCTGACGCCCAGCAGGCCGGCGGCTTCGGCAATCCGTATCTGCGGCACGAACACCATGATGCCACCGTGCTTGCGGGTTCCGCACGCGGGGGTGATCCGCGTTTGCGCGACGTGGAATATTTCCGGCGGCCGTTGTGTAAACGGCAGTTGCACTACGATGGTCTGGTGAACTCGACCGATCCCCCTCCGGCACTCGCCGGGGCGACCCTGGCAGGCGGCCGCGGAGCCGGCCAGCCGCGACAGAGCCGGCAGTCCGCTGCTGCCGCGCGCCGGCGCGAGCGCGAGCAGCAGATCTTGGACGCCACCCGGCACCTCTTCGACGCGAGCGGCGTCCGGGACGCCCAGATCGAGGACATCGCCCGGGCCGTCGGGATCAACCGGGCCATCATCTATCGGCACTTCAACGGCAAGGAGGAGCTGTTCGCGCTGACCGTGGTGCGCTACCTCGGCGACCTGCAGGTCCGGATGGAGTCCGCGGCCAAGAGCGCCGACCCGGCGCCGGCCGCCCAG
>CAZTHV010000393.1:0-2992 GCA_964613165.1 uncultured Marmoricola sp. | reverse complement strand
CCCGGCGACGCGCACGCGTCCGGGCCTCGTCTTGCCCGGGTGAGCGGGTCGTGATCCTGCGACTCCACGGCCACCTGGGGGGCTCGGCCATCTCCGCGCTCGCCGACGAGCAGCTCGCCGGCGCCGAGGAGGAGCGCGCCTGGAACCACGTCCTGGGCTGTCCCGGGTGCCGTCGCCGTTTTGAGCACGAGCGCTGGGTCAAGCAGCGACTGGCCGGGCTGGGTCAGCCCGCGGTGTCCACTCCCGACGACCTGGTGGGCGCGCTCTACGACGTGGACGCCTGGGCATCGGTCGATGCCCTGGAGCACGGTCTGGACTTCCGGGGCAACCGGCGCCGGGCGACGACGGCACTGGTCGGCGCGGGCTCGGTCGGGATCGCGGTGATGGCGCTGATGGCGGTCACCTCGCCGCCGGCAGGTCGTGGCGAGGCCCCCGGGCGCACCGTTCCGGCCTCCATCCAGGGCGGGTTCCCGCGACCAGTCGACATGCGCGGACCGGTGGGCGGGCCCGCGGCGGGGGGCCTGAGCGTCGACATCGCCAACGCGGTGTGGCGGCGTACGACAAGATAGCCGGGTGAGCGACAGCCAGACTCCCGAGCCGGGGCCAGGCCCCGGCCCGCAGCCGGAGGCTCCCTCCGGCGCGGAGCAGCCCTCCCAGCAGGCGTACCCGCAGCCCTACCCGCCGCAGTACTACGGCTACTACCAGGGCTATCAGCAGCCGTACCAGCAGCCCTACCAGGGCTGGTACGCGCCCGCTCAGGAGTACCTCTCGGGCCCGCCGGCCTATCCCGGCGACGAGCGGCGGACGGCGCGCCTCTCGGGCTGGACCTGGCCGGTGATCAGCGTGCTCGCGCTGGTCCTCGGCCTGGCCGGCGGCGCGGTGGGTGGCGCGCTGGTCTCCGACGATCCGATGGGCACCGGCGGGGGCGTGCTCGAGGTCGAGCGCCGCACGGCGCCGCCGTTGCCCGCCGACAACGCCAGCATTGCCAACGTGGCCGCCAAGGTCCTGCCGAGCACTGTGCAGATCATCGCGGAGTACAAGGGCAGGAGCCAGGGCGCCACCGGCTCCGGCTGGGTCTTCGACAAGCAGGGGCACGTCATCACCAACAACCACGTCGTGGCCGAGGCAGCCCAGGACGACGGCCCGATAGAGGTGATCGACCAGGACGGCCGGCACCTCTCCGCGAAGGTCGTGGGACGCAGCGCCGTCTACGACCTCGCCGTGCTCAAGGTCGAGGGCGCCGAGAGCATCCCGCCCGCCGCGATCGGGTCGTCGGAGCAGATGCGGGTCGGCGAGATCGTCGTCGCCTTCGGCTCTCCGCTCGGCCTCTCGGCGACGGTGACCAGCGGGATCATCAGCGCGCTCAACCGCCCGGTGACCACCGGCAGCGACGACGACTCCTCCTACATCAACGCGGTGCAGACCGATGCCGCGATCAATCCTGGCAACTCCGGTGGCCCGCTGACCAACCTGCAGGGTCAGGTGATCGGGGTGAACTCGGCGATCGCCTCCCTGGGCTCCTCGCTGACCACTGACGAGGGAGGCAACATCGGCGTCGGCTTCGCCATCCCGATCGAGCAGGTCCAGGTCACCACCGACCAGATCCTGCGCACCGGCAAGGCGCAGTACCCGATCATCGGCGCGAGCATCCGTGGCACCGAGGAGAGGGACGGTGCCCGGATCCAGGAGATCACCGCGGGCTCACCGGCGGAGAAGGCCGGGCTGAAGGAGGGCGACGTCATCACCGCGGTCGCGGGCAAGCCGGTGACCGGCTCCAGCGACGCCGTCGTCGCGATCCGCTCCCACCAGCCGGGGGAGAAGGTCACCCTGACCGTCCGTCGCGACGGCAAGGAGCGGAAGGTCCAGATCGTCCTGCAGGGCCAGACCGGCTGAACAGAGCTGAACAAAGGCACCGAGGAGCGCTCAGGTGGCCTCTGCGTCGTACGGCGGGGGCTCGCCGGGGGCGAGCACGTCGTCCAGCCGCTCGCCCTTCTGCTGCTGAGACTGCTCCTGGGCCTCCTTCTGATCCTCCTCCTCGATCGCGTCGAGAATGTGCTTGCGGATCGCCGCCCGTGGGTCCAGGTCGGAGAGCTTCAGGTCGGAGTACTCCGGCCCGAGCTCGCGACGCAGGTCGTCCTGCGCCGAGCGGGCCATGTTGCGCAGCTGGCGGACCAGGCGCCCGGCCTGGCGGGCGTAGTCGGGCAGCCGGTCGGGTCCGAAGACGACGACGGCCACCACGAGGATGACCATGAGCTCCGGCAGCCCGACGTCGAACATGGCTAGAACCTAGCGGTTAGGTCGTGTTGCGAAACACCGTGGCCTGCTCGCGCCGGTCGAGTGCTTCGCAACAGTCCCTACAGCTTGGCTGTGGGGGTCAGGCCGAGCTGCAGGCCGACCAGGCCGCGACCGCGGTCGGACAGGCTCCGGGCGATCTTGTCCAGCGCGAGTGCCGAGGGCGACCCCGGCGCGGACCCCACCACGGGCTGGCCTGCGTCACCGCCCTCGCGCAGTGCCGGGTCGATCGGGATCTCGCCGAGCACCGGCACGTCGTACCCGAAGCGCTGGCTCAGGGTCGCCGCGACCCGGGCACCCCCGCCGGAGCCGAAGATCTCCAGGCGGTGCTCCTCGCCCCGCTCGGTGCAGTGCGGGCAGGGCAGGTAGGACATGTTCTCCACGACGCCGACGACCCGCTGGTGCATCATCGAGGCCATCGTCCCCGCGCGCTCGGCCACCTCGGCGGCGGCCTCCTGCGGCGTGGTGACCACGATGACCTCGGCGTTGGGCAGGTGCTGGCCCAGCGAGATGGCGATGTCGCCGGTGCCCGGCGGCAGGTCCAGCAGCAGCACGTCCAGGTCGCCCCAGTAGACGTCGGCGAGCATCTGGACCAGTGCCCGGTCCAGCATCGGGCCGCGCCAGGCGACCACCTGGTCGCGCCGCGGCTTGAGCATGCCGATCGAGATGACCGAGACCCCGCTCGGCGTGGGCACCGGCA
>CAZTHV010000392.1:0-3000 GCA_964613165.1 uncultured Marmoricola sp. | reverse complement strand
CCCTTGACCGACTTGGCCAGCATCGGACGGACGGGCGGCATCACGGGAAGGTCCATGGCTCAACCGTAGTGTCGGTGCGTTGATCTACGGTGCGACTCAAGTTGGTGATTCTGACACGGTCGACCCCTGAGTCCGAGCAGTATGTGGTGGTCTCTGGAGCGTGGCCGTACATTGGACGTACGGAGGTACTCATGGCTGACACGATCGCGCGCCGCCGCAGTCGGCGCATGGAGTTGCGGACCACGGATGAGGAGCGGGCGCTGATCGATCGCGCGGTGGCGGTGTCGGGCACGGACCTGACCGAGTTCGTCGTCACTCACGCATCGGAGGCCGCACGCCGGGTCCTGGCCGATCGGCAGTCCTTCGAGCTCGATGCCGATGCTCTCGTGGCGTGGGAGGAGCTCAACTCCCAACCCGCGCGTGAGCTGCCCGGGCTGGCTGCGCTGTTCCGCCGTCCCTCGCCGTTCGCCGAGTGAGCTATCGCGCGCCTGAGCCTCTTGGCCCGGCGCACATCCTCGACGAGTTCGAGTGTGGCTCAGTCGAACAGACGCAGTGGCTGAGGCGGTTCGCTCGGCAGTCGACCTCGATGGGCACGACGAGGGTCTTCGTCGTCACAGAGACTGGCTCAGATCGAGTGGTCGCGTACTACGCGTGGTGCATGGCGCAGCTTGTGATCGGCGACGTTCCGGAGCGACTGCGCAAGGGTGCCGGGCGGTATCCGCAACCGGTCGCCCTGCTCGCCCGGCTCGGCGTTGATCGCACGCACGAGGGAAAGGGGCTAGGAGCTGGACTCCTGACGGATGTCATCGCACGGGTCGCTGCACTCTCCGACAAGATCGGCTGCCGCGGCCTCCTGGTCCACGCCGAGTCGCAGACCGCCCGCGACTTCTATCTCCATCTGATTCCGGAGCTCGAGCAGAGCCCGACCGACGAACTGCATCTGGTGCTGATGCTCGAGGACATTCGGCGCACGCTCGGGCTATAGCCCAACGCGGCTCGAGCACCACCTGGCCGCGCGCGTCCCACTTCGGCTCGAAGGACAGCCCGTCGTACTTCGCCGGGTCCGGGATGCCCTTGACCGACTTGGCCAGCATCGGACGGACGGGCGGCATCACGGGAAGGTCCACGAACCCGAGGTGCCGTGCACCGGCGGTGGTCCGGTTCGTCGTGTCAGTCGTCCCGGAGCAGCTGCTCGGCGAGCTCGGCCCGGGTGTGGACACCGAGCTTCGTGTAGACCTTGCGCAGGTGGTACTCGACCGTCTTCGGGCTGAGGAAGAGCGCGGCGGCGGCCTCCCGAGTCGTGCGCCCCTCGGCCAGGAGGACGGACACCTGCAGCTCCTGCGAGGTCAGCGACTCCGTACCCGACGATGCCCGCCGGACCACCTTCTCGCCGGTCGCCTCGAGCTCGGCGCCGGCGGTCCGCGCCCACAGCTCGGCGCCGAGCTCCTCGAAGGACTCCAGCGCAGACCGGAGGTGATGGCGCGCGTCCACCCTGCGTGCTGCGCGACGCAGCCGGGCGCCGTAGGCGAGGTGCGTCCGGGCGGCCTCGAACACGTCGCGCGTGTGTGCGTGTCCCTCGATCGCAGCGCGGAAGTGCGCGTCGAACGCGTCGTCGTCGGCCGTCAGGCCGAGCGCCCGGTACGCCCGAGCCGATGACCAGGGCCGGCCCTTCGCCCCCGCGGCGGCCGCGAAGCGCCGGGCCTCGGCCGTTGCGCGCTCGGGTTGCCCGAGGCGGAGCAGGGCATCGACGAGCTCGGCCCGTGGGGAGAGGTCCGGGTCGGCGATGCCCCAGTCCTCCAGCCGGCGACCGAGCTCGATGAAGGCATCCACGGCTGCCTGGGCAGCACCGCCGGCGAGCTCGAGGTCGCCGACGGCGAACAGGCACCACACCTCACCCATCCGGATGCCGCGGTCGGCGCACAGGCGTGCCGACTCCGCGGCGTGCTTCCGGCACGCCTCACTCCGGCCCTGCCGTGACTCCAGCCACGCCAGGCCCGCGAGCGACATGGCGAGATCCGCGCCCTGGCCGGTCTCTCGTGCGAGCCGGATGCCCTCTTCGTAGTTCGCCGCCGCCCGCTGCCACGCCGTGGAGGTGGCCTGGTCCCGCGCGACGTGAAACAGGACGTTCGGCAGGAGGCCGACCCCCATCCGGGAGCGTACGGAGTCGACGATCCGGCGCAGCTCGGCGCCGGTCTCCGAGTCGCGGAGGAACAGGGGAGTCGTCAGCAGCCAGGGGAGTGCCTCGGGATGAGCAAGGGGGTCGGCGTGCTCGGCGAGCATCGGCACGGCGGCTCGGAGCTCCTCGAACCCGTCCCTGCCGGTGAGCACCTTGGCCATGCCGGCGGCCGCGAGGCCGACCGCACGGGCGAGCGCTGAGCTGGTGTGCTCCACCGCGCGGCTGAGTGCCTCGCCGACTCGTGTCATCGTCGCGGCGTCCGCGAGGTAGAACGCGGCATGGAGCGCCTCGGCGAGAAGGAACACGGCGTCGTCGGGAGACGGCGCGTCCGGCGCGGCGCGTTCGAGGATCTGGACCGCCTCGCCGACGGAACCGGACCTCGCGGCGATCTGTGCCCTGAGCCGGAGCGTGCGGGAGTGCATACGCGGCGTGACCCGGCGGCTCTCGATCTCGTCGAGCAGCGACATCGCCCGATGCGGGAGTCCGCCTCTCCACGCGGCTTCGGCCGCGTTGCACAGCTGCAGGTGCCAGCTGTCGGTGTCCGCGCTGAGCCGGGCCGCTCGCTCGTAGGCCGTGCTGGCGACGGTGTAGGCAGAGCGCGATGCCGCCTGGTCGCCCGTAGCGACAAGCAGGTGCGCGACCACGGGATCCGGCCCCCAGGTCGCCTCGGCCCGATGCCAGGAGCGGCGCTCTGCGTCCTCTTCGGGCAGCAGATCGGCGACGGCGCGGTGGACGTCTCGGCGCAGGGTCTCCTGGGCATCCGCGTAGACCGCCGCCCGTACGAGCGGGTGCCGGATCTCGATGCGCCCGGCGCCCACCGTGGC
>CAZTHV010000391.1:0-3003 GCA_964613165.1 uncultured Marmoricola sp. | reverse complement strand
CTGGGTCGGCTTGGTCTTCAGCTCCCCCGACGGCCCGATCCACGGCACCAGGGAGACGTGCAGGAAGAAGCAGTTCTCCCGGCCGATGTCGTGGCGCACCTGACGGGCCGCCTCGAGGAAGGGCAGCGACTCGATGTCGCCGACGGTGCCGCCGATCTCGGTGATCACCACGTCGATCCGGCTGCCGTCGGCCGGCGCGGCCATGGCGCGGATGCGGTCCTGGATCTCGTTGGTGATGTGCGGGATCACCTGGACGGTGTCGCCGAGGTAGTCGCCGCGCCGCTCCTTGGCGATCACCGCCGAGTAGACTTGGCCGGTGGTGACATTGGCGATCTGGTCGAGGTCGGTGTCCAGGAAGCGCTCGTAGTGCCCGATGTCCAGGTCGGTCTCGGCGCCGTCGTTGGTGACGAAGACCTCGCCGTGCTGGAAGGGGTTCATCGTCCCCGGGTCCACGTTGAGGTAGGGGTCCAGCTTCTGCATGGTCACGGTGAGTCCGCGCGACTTCAGCAGGCTGCCGAGACTGGAGGCGGTGAGGCCCTTGCCCAGTGAGGAGGCGACTCCCCCGGTGACGAAGACGTGCTTGGTCTCGTGTCTGGTCTGGTGGCCGGATCCGGGGGTGTTCTCCACGGGGTTCGATCCTACAGCGCCTCAGCTCGGCGGCAGGGCACCGTCCGGCGCGTCGGCGCCGCCATAGTGCCCGATCGTCCCGGATCCGCGGGCGGCGAGCGCCCGGACGGCGACCACCTGCCCCATCGCCGTCTGCACGCCGTCGGTCGTGGCGAGCACGCCGGCCAGGCCCGAGTCGGCCCGGATCGCGCCGATCAGGCCGCCCGGACCGGCCGCGGCCGCCGATCCGGACACCACGACGGGCGTCTGGCCGGCCAGCGAGCGCAGGATCGTCAACGGCACGGCGTTCTCGGCGGACGCGTCGGCACCATGGGCCGGTGGTCCTCCGACCACGAGCACGACACCGGCCCTGGCCGAGACCGGCTCGGTGACCTTGACCACCTCGGCGGTCTCCAGCCCCGCCACGATCGCCACCGCCGGTGCGTCGTACGCCGCCCCGGCCGCCGGCCCGGTCTCGTCGGGCGTCGCACCGATCGCCCTGCCCAGCAGCGCGCCGAGCCGCTCGAAGCCGCCGGCATCCGCGGGCACGCTCAGCTGCGGGGTCTGGGTCGCCATCTGGCTGGTCAGCGCCTCGACGAGCTGGCGACCGGCAGCGCTGACGGCCTTGGCGGACAGCTCGACCACGCCGGCGACCCGGCCTCCGGCCGTGGCCACGTCGGCCCGAAGCCCGGTCACCGTCTCGGGGTCCGCGCCGGGCAGGACCAGGACCGCGACCGCGCGGTCCGCCAGCGCTCCGTTCAGCAGTGCCGATGCCGAGGCTCGTGCATAGGCGTCGGCGAACCCGACCTCGGCACGCTGCGTCTCGGTCTCGCGCTGCAGCGCCGTCGTGGTGGCGCGCTCCCGCACCAGGTCGCGCTCGGTGTGGCTCTGGCTCAGCTGCAGCGGCCCAGCGCCCAGGACGACGCCGAGGGCGACCAGCAGGACCGCCACGGCGAGGAGCAGCAGCCCGCGCTTCACCCGCGCACCTCGCGCAGCCGGCCGAGCAGATCCTGCCACCAGTCCTGGCCGATCGGCGTGGCCGCGATCGTCACCCCGAGGACGGCGAGCGCGAGGAGGAGCACCACCAGCACGTGCCAGGCACGCACCCGTCCGGTGTAGAGCAGCGGCACCGAGGCCGGCTCGACCCAGGTCGCGCCGAGCCGGAGCCGGGTCAGGAACATGCTGGCCTGGTCGGCACGGTCGCGGTCGACGAGCTGGTCGAGCCCAGCCGGCGCTCCCACCGGCAGCACCACCCTCGCGCCGGCGGCGTGGGCCAGCAACAGCCCGAGGTCCCGGTCGGGCAGCGAGGTCTCGAGTCGGTGGACGGGTACGTCGATCTTCTCGATCCGCTTCGGCAACGGCTCGGAGCCGGGGACCACCACCTCGCGCGCCCGCCGCAGCGCCCGGTCACCCACGGGTGTGTCCGGTCCGGTCACCACGACATCGACCCGGCGTCGTCCCAGCAGGTCCGCACCGGCGCCGACACCGACCAGGACCGGCCGCTGTTGCCGGAGGAACCGGCGGATCGGGGCCAGGTCGGCGGACGTCGCCGTCTCCGTGACGACCACCACCGGGCGATCACCCGCGTGCGCCTGCAGCCGGGGGAGGTCCAGGCCGTGCAGCAGCACGTCCTCCTCCTCGCGGAGCAGCACCCCGGCCGTGTGCGCGAAGCTCTCCAGCTGAGCGGCCAGGCCGCGGCGGCCGTCCTCCAATCGCCGGGCCAGCTCGGGCTCGGCCAGCTCGCGGACCTCCAGGACCACGGTGTCACCGTCGTACAGCCGGCCGTCGGCGTAGCGCAGCGAGGCGCCGTCACGGAGCGCACGCACGCCGTCCCGCTCCCCCTCGAGCAGGCGGACCCCGGCATCGGCCAGCACCTGCGGGCCGAGGTTGGCGTAGCGACCCGAGACGAACTCGGCCGCGTTGAGCACGGCGAACGGCTGGCGGTCCGCGAGCGCGCGGGCCGTCGCGGCGTCGAGGTCGCGGTGGTCGATGACCGCCAGACCGCCAGGGCGCAGTCGCTCCACCAGCGCGTCCAGGCGGCGGTGCCTCCGCACGGTGAGCATCACCGGCTCGGTCTCTCGACTGGTCTCTCGGCTCACTGGGGTGTCCTCACGGGGCGCTCCTGGCCCGCTGGGCGGTGTCCAACAGCTCCTGGGCGTGCGCGAGCGCGGTCTCGGAGGCCTCCAGTCCGGCCAGCATCCGGGACAGCTCCTGGACCCGCCCGGCATCGTCGAGCATCTGTAGACCCGAGGTGGTGACCGAGCCGTCGCTGGCCTTGCGCACCACCACATGCCGGTCGGCGAAGGCGGCCACCTGCGGCAGGTGGGTGACCACGAGGACCTGGTGGGAGGTGCCGAGCGCAGCCAGGGCCCGGCCCACGGCCACCGCCGCTTCGCC
>CAZTHV010000390.1:0-3013 GCA_964613165.1 uncultured Marmoricola sp. | reverse complement strand
CGGTGGAGTCGTCCTCCTCCCAGTACTGCAGCAGATCGTTGCCGGAGACGTCGGCGCGGTTGCCCGCGGAGACGAAGGTCGACAGGCCGAGACCGCGGCCCTGCACCTTCTCCAGGATGGCCGTGCCCAGGGCACCGGACTGGCAGAAGAAGCCGGCCCGGCCGCGGGTCGGCATGATCGGGGAGAGCGAGGCGTTGAGGGAGAGATCGCCGGCGGTGTTGATCACGCCGAGCGCGTTGGGGCCGATCAGCCTCAGGCCGTAGGAGCGGGCGAAGCCGACCAGCTTGCGCTGTCGCTGCCGTCCGTCCTCGCCGGTCTCGGCGAAGCCGGAGGAGATCACGATCAGGCCGCTCACGTCCTTGGCCGCGCAGTCCAGCACGACATCCTGCACCTTGTCCGCCGGCACCGCGACGATCGCGACGTCGACCTGGCCGGGAATGTCGCCGACGCTGGCATAGGCCGGCATCCCCGCCACCGCGTCGGCGGCCGGGTTGACCACATAGATGCGGCCGGCGTACCCACCCAGCACGAGGTTGCGCACCAGCACGGCGCCGATCGTGTCCGAGCGGCGCGAGGCGCCGATGACCGCGACACTCCGGGCACCGAGGAAGGCCGCGATCGAGGCCGCCTCGGCACGGTGCTCGCGGGAGGCCATCACGTCCAGCGCGGTCTCGGTCGGGTCGATCTCGAACTCCAGGTGCATCACACCCTCCTCCCAGCCACGTTGGAGCCGGTAGCCCTGGTCCTGGAAGACCTGGAGCATCCGCTGGTTCTCCGGCAGCACCTCGGCGACGAACCGGTGGACGCCACGCTCGCGGGCGGCCTGGGCGAGGTGCTCGAGCAGCAGCTGCCCGATGCCCCGGCCCTGGTGGACGTCCTGGACCAGGAAGGCGACCTCGGCCTCTCCCGGCTTGACCGGCTCGTAGCGGCCCACGGCCAGGATCCGGTCGGCCACGGTGAGCACGAAGGCCACCCGCTCCCGGTGATCGACCTGGGTGAATCGCTCCACGTCACGCTCGGAGAGACGCGGCATCGGCGCGAAGAAGCGGTAGTACCTCGACTCCTCGGAGACCTCGGCGTAGAAGTCGACCAGCCGCTCGGCGTCGTCGGGCAGGATCGGCCGGATGTGCGCGACGCGGCCGTCGCGCAGGACGACATCGGCCTCCCAGTGCGCCGGGTAGTCGCGGTCAGCCCCGTCGCGGTCGGTCGATGGGGTCGTGGTCACGGCACCGAATCTACCGGTCCTCACCTGCCCGCGGCGCTGGACTTCACCTTGATGGTGACCGTCTTGTCCTTCGGCTTGGACTTCCCCGAGCCCAGGTAGCGCACGGTCAGCCTGTGCTTGCCCGGCGCCAGCCTGGGCAGCTTGATCGTGCGCTTGCCCTTCTTCAGCTTCGTCTCGGCCAGCTTCGTCGGCCCGTCGCAGACCACCACCGTCCCGGCGGCCTTGAGGGTCCTCTTCTTGCCCTTGACCTTTGCCTTGTACGTCGCCGTGACCGCGACCTTCCCACGCGCCTTCTTCGTGATCTTCTTCGCCGCCGGCTTCGCGGCCAGCTTGGTCGCCTTCGCTCCTGTGCTCGCTGCGGCCGCCGCAGTGCACACGTTGTACGAGGGGCGCGGGCCAGGCCCGGCCAACGAGCTCCCCGACGTGACCTGCGCACCACCGGACCCATCGGTCTGGACGTACAGCGAGCCGGAGCTGACGAAAGGACCTCTCAGCGACGTCGCCGCCGCCCCGTCCACCAGCGAGGTGGAGACCCGCAGCGTCTTCCCTGGGGCCGGATCCAGGCGCAAGGACACGTCGCTGCCGGGGTCGAGCAGGATCACCGCCTGACCGCCTGCCCGCAGCACCGTCACCAGCCCCATCTCCTCCGCCTCCTCGACGGCAAGGGCGGCGGGGCCCACGACCTGGGCCGCGGCCAGACGTGGCGACGGTCCCAGCCCCGCGAACGGATCCGGCACGCTCGGGTCCTCCTGATCCTCCTCCTCGGTGAGGTTGAGGGTGCTGCCGACGGCATCGATCAGCACCGCCTTGTCGGCACGGCAGGCCGTGCCGGCCTCGGGGCTCTCGCCGAGGAGCAGCCAGTCCTCGATCTGCGCATACAGCGCCGGGGCGGCCATCTGGGATCCGTGCTCGACCGCGCACAGCTCGCCCACGCTCAGCTCACCGTGCGTGCCGCCGATGGCGCCGGTGCTCACCCCGCCCTCGGTGGACCCGAGCATCGTCTGCGAGGGCAACGGAACCGTGCCGTCTCCCGCGGACAACTCGATCCCGACCGTCAGCGGCGTCCCGGTGACGGCGCCACCCGGCTCGAACCGGACCCGGCTGATCGTCGGCACACCACCACTGACCACCATGTGCCAAGGCAGATCCCCGACGTCGAGACGGTCCCACAACGCCGCATGCTTGGCCTGCGCGGCGTCCCACAACCCCGGAACCCCACCCGCCGCGGCGATCAGGTCCCGGACCTGGCCATCCTCCATCGGCGCACCGACCCCGGTGACATCGAGGAACCGCCCGTAGCTCGCCGCAGGCCACAAGTTGTACAACCCCCGCGCCGTCGCAGCAAAGCTCCGCACATCATTGCTGCCGCCGAAGATCGTCTGCATCGAGGTCACCCGCGACCAGCCATTCGCGATCGCACTCTCCGTACCGGTCAGCAAAGAGAACGCCGTCTTCGGCGCCCCCAGATACGGCGTTCCGACAGTGGTGACCCGCTCGAGCTTGTCCCGACGCGCCGGATCGCTGGCGTAGTCGAGGGCGAGGAGCCCGCCGTAGGAGTGAGCGACGAGCTGGACCTTGGGGTCTTCGTCCTCCTCGGAGTACTCCTGGTTCTCCCGGGCCTCCTCGATCGCCTGATCGACCAGCGCATCCAGACGGGCCAGCGACGCGGACGTGTCCTTGCGCCAGTCCCAACCGAAGGCATAGAAGCTCTCCGGGCCCACGATCCGTGCCAGCTCGCCCATACCGGCCCCGTAGGCATCCACCGGCCCCACACTCTCGACGACACCC
>CAZTHV010000389.1:0-3058 GCA_964613165.1 uncultured Marmoricola sp. | reverse complement strand
ACGTTGTCGTTGTCAAGGCTGCCCGCATGGAGTACGACGTTCACCAGCGGGTTGATCTCGGCGATCGACTCCTTCGCCGACAGCGCCTTGGACTTGCCCACGTCGGAGATGCCGTGGATCACCTGGCGCTGCAGGTTGGACTCGTCGACCTCGTCGAACTCGACGATGCCGAGCGTGCCGACGCCGGCCGCGGCCAGGTAGAGCAGCGCCGGGCTGCCCAGGCCACCAGCGCCGATGACCAGCACCTTGGCGTTCTTGAGTCGCTTCTGACCGGTCATCCCGACATCGGGGATGATCAGGTGCCGGCTGTATCGGCGAACTTCGTCGATGGTCAGCTCGGCGGCGGGCTCCACGAGCGGCGGCAGGGACACGGCTCTCCTCAGGTCAACGGGTTGATCGCGAACGCGTCTCGACCAACCCAACGCCACGACCTCCGTTCATGTTCCCCGACATCCGACAGGCGTCGCCGGTTGTCCCGTGATCCGGACACCAAACAGTGACCATCAGGACAAGCCACGACCCACCCCACCTATCCCGGACCCCATCCGTGACGTCGGGGACCGTCCCGTGATCCGGACGCCGTACAGTGACGCCGTGAGCACGACCTCGGCCTCGAGCACGACCCCGGGCGACAACCGACCGCGCGGCATCCGGCTGCCCCGGCGTGCCCGGCGCGCCCAGCTGCTGACGGCCGCGCTGGAGGTCTTCGTCGCGCAGGGCTACCACGCGGCCGCGATGGACGACATCGCCGACGCGGCAGGCGTCTCCAAGCCCGTCCTCTACCAGCACTTCCCCGGCAAGCTCGACCTCTATCTGGCGCTGCTGGACAACGCGGCCGAGGCGATCATCGAGCGGACCCGCGAGGCGCTGGCCTCCACCGAGGACAACAAGCAGCGCGTGGCGGCGGCGATGGGGGCCTTCTACTCCTATGTCGCCGGCGCCGAGGGCGAATTCCGGCTGGTCTTCGAGTCCGACCTCACCAACGAGCCGGCCGTGCGGGAGCGAATCGACCGGGTGACCACCGAGTGCGCCGGCCTCATCGCCGAGGTGATCGGCGACGACACCGGCCTTCCCGTCGAGGCGTCGCGGCTGCTGGCCGTCGCGCTGGTGGGAATGGGCGAGGTCAGCGCCCGGTTCTGGCTGCATGGCCGCGAGGACGACGGTCTCAGCCAGGAGGACGCGGCGGCGCTGGTCGCCGGTCTGGCCTGGCGCGGCATCCGCGGCTACCCCCGTACCGACGAGACCCCACCGACCGACTAGCCCCGCTCCAGACGAGCCCACCTGAGCACAGCCACACGAGAAGGAGCCTCTTCATGGAGGTCAAGATCGGCGTCACCCACGCCGCCCGCGAGCTGACCATCGACAGCGAGCTCGACGCCACGGGCGTCGAGGAGGCGGTCATCGCGGCGCTCGCCGCCGGAGGCGTGCTGACGCTCGCCGACGCCAAGGGCCGCCGGGTCGTCGTACCCGTCGACAAGCTGGCCTACGTCGACGTGACGGCCGTCAGCGCGGGCCAGGTCGGCTTCCGCTCCTGACCTGAGCCGCGACACGGTCTCTCCCGGGTCGTTTCCAAACCGTCCCGGCGGGGGCATGATGCGCGAGGGGGCGACCTTCGCCCGTCATGAAGGAGGATCCATGGGAACCATCCTGACCGTGCTGATCGGCGGCATCATCATCGGCTTGCTCGGCAAGCTGGTGGCGCCGGGCGACCGCGACAACATCCCGTTCTGGCTGACGATCGTCGGCGGCATCGGCGGCATGCTGATCGGCACCTGGCTCTACGGCCTCATCTGGGACAACGTGGACACCAAGGGCATCGACTGGTGGCGCCACGTCTGGCAGGTCGCCGTCGCCGCCGTGCTGGTCATGCTGGCGGCGGGCATCACCGGTCGCCGCAAGGGCTGACCGGCGTCCAGAGGTGGTTTCACAGGTTCACCTGTGATCGTGTCGCTTTGGAGGCGTTGCAACGCCTCCAAAGCGCTGATTTCACAGGTGAACCTGTGAACCTGTGACACGTGGACTCTCCAGCCCCCGCTACGACGCCAACCCCAGATCCGCCATCCGCTGCGCATGGTTCTCGGTCAGCCGCGCGAACATCCGGGAGAGCGCGGCCAGGTCCATCGCCGGGCGGTCCACGCCGCCGGCGAGGAGCGCGGCCAGGGAGTCGCGCTCGGCGACCACGCGCTGCGCCTGGGCGAGCGCCTCGCCCATGAGGCGGCGTCCCCATAGCGCCAGCCGTCCGCCGACCTTGGGGTCATCGTCGATCGCCTGCCGGATCCGGCCCACGACGAAGTCGGCGTGCCCCGCGTCGGCCAGCGAGGTGACGATCAGCTGGCGGGTGTCCGCGTCGAGGAAGGCGGCCACCTCGCGGTAGAAGTCCGCGGCGAGCCCGTCCCCGACGTACGCCTTGATCAGGCCCTCCAGCCAGTCGCTGGGCGCGGTCTTGCGGTGGAAGGAGTCGAACGGCTTCACGAACGGGCCCATCGCCTCCATCGGCTCCGAGCCGAGCTCGCGGATCCGCTCCAGCAGCGGCTCCACGTGGCCGAACTGCACCGATGCCATCCTGGCCAGCGCCAGCTTGTCGACCAGGTTCGGAGCGGCGGTGGCGTCCTCGGCCAGCCGCTCGAACGCGGCGATCTCGCCGTAGGCGACCGCGCCGAGGAGATCGATGACCGCCGCCCGGTAGCCCGGATCGGAGAAAGCGACCGGAATATCGGCCGCCGCTGGCCCGTCGATTGCCTCGGGTTCGGTCATGTGGGGAGACTACCGATAGCATGGCGGCGGTAGCCGGCCCCCACGGTTGCCGCTGCCGGACCGGCAGCGGCGCGCCGGGCAGAGTCATCCTGTGACCTCCGAGCCGACGTGCGGCCGCTCCCACAGACTGCAGTTCCTACACAGAACGGACAAGTTCCTGACTACCTTCCGAGAGCTCGGGGTGCTCCCCGAGATCGCCGACGCGTTGGAGCGCGCCGGCATCGTGACCCCCTTCCCGATCCAGGAGATGACTCTCTCGGTGGCCCTGATCGGCACCGACCTCATCGGCCAGGCCAACTACGAA
>CAZTHV010000388.1:0-3061 GCA_964613165.1 uncultured Marmoricola sp. | reverse complement strand
GCAGGGCCGGGGCCAGGTGGTCCTGGGCATAGGCGCGCAGCGGCTCCCGGTCGGCGGGATCGGTGAGCACGGCAGTGAGCACGGAGCCCAGTGTGGGGTGGGGGAGTCCGCACACCGCCAGCGGGCTGGTCGCCACGCCGGTCAGCGCCGCCTCGACGGCGGCCAGGCTGACGGTCGCTCCGGCGGTGACGAGGTGGTCGGGGCGGCCGAGGACGACCAGCCGATCGCCCTCCCAGTGGCCGGTGTCGCCGACGGTGGCCCAGCCGCCGTCCTGGCGCAGGGGTCCGTCGGAGCCCTCGGCGTACCCCTCGCAGAGGTACGGCGACCGCACCCAGACGACACCCTCCCGGACCTCGATCTCGACGCCCGGGAAGGCACTCAGGTCGCCGGCGGACGGCCCGGCCGCGACGAAGGAGAGCTCCGCCGCGCCGTAGTAGTGGCTGACCCGCATGCCTGCGGTCACGGCCCGCTCGGCGAGGGCGGGTGGCAGCCGGTCGCCCGCCACGACCACAGCGGCGCCGGGTGGCAGCCCGTCGCCGAGGCGGTCGAGCTGCGCCGGGGTCAGGCAGGCGTGGGTCGCGCCGGAGGGATCGCCGACGAGGGTCGCGCCGGCCTCGTGGGCATGCACGGCGGCGAAGAGGTTCATGGTGGCGCTCAATGGACCCGGGACCCAGAGTCGCGCGCCCTGCTCCACGCCGGTCAGGTCGCCGTACGCCGCGAAGGAGTCCCACCAGGAGGCGGTGGAGCGGGCGACGATCCGTGGCCTGGCCGAGGTGGTCCCGGAGGTCGGCAGCAGCAGCCGGCGGCCCTCGTGGTGGGCTGTGACCACCGCCGTGACCGGGTCCTGCGCACGGTCCGGGCGGACGCCCTGGTCGGACCACTCAGACAGAGCTGGCCTCCGCCTGGCTCCGCTCGGCGAGACGCCGCGCGCGGCGGCCCGGCCGGAGGAGACCCGGGTAGGCGGCGTGCACGCCACGCGCGACGAGAGCCGCGATCACCGCCTTGGCGGCGTCGCCGACGACGAACCAGCCGGCGGAGACGGTGGCGGCCTCCAGTGAGATGTCCGCCCGCCACGCGGTGCCGGGGATGCCGAGCAGGTAGACCACGACGATGCCGCCGACGACGTTGGCGGGGATGCCCCAGACGAGCCGGTACGGCGCCCCGCCGATCTCGGTGATCTTCCCGACGACCCAGGCCCCCAGGACGAAGCCGACGAGGTAGCCGACGCTGGGCCCGGCGAAGACCCCCAGGCCGCCGCGGCCGCCGGAGAGCAGCGGGAGGCCGACCGCGACGAGCACCAGGAAGAGCGTCATCGAGGCGGCGCCCCGGCGGGCCCCGAGGATGGCGCCGGCCAGCATCGCGCCCATCGACTGGGCGGTGATCGGAACCGGGATTCCGAAGGGGCTGATCGGTGGGAGCAGACCGAGTGCGGCGATGAGGCCGGCGAAGGTTGCGATCAGGGCCAGGTCACGGGCCGCCAGGCGTCGGGCGGGTGGTCGGGTGCGCATGGCATCTCCCGGGTTCGCGGGCATCAGAGTGCGCCCTGGCGGAACGTGTCGCAGGCCGAGATGCTGCCCTCGGTCAGGCCGACATTGAACCAGTGCATGCGCTGGGCCGCCGATCCGTGCGTCCAGGACTCGGGATCGACCCGGCCCGAGCTGCGCTCCTGGATGCGGTCGTCGCCGACGGCCTGGGCGGCGTCGATGGCCCGGGAGATGTCGTCCTTGGTGAGTCCCTCGATGATCGTGTTGCCCTCGCGGTCGCGGGTCTGCTCGGCACCGGCGGCCCACATCCCGGCCAGGCAGTCGGCCATCAGCTCGACCTTGACCGCGTCGCTCTTGGCGCCCTGCTGGGTGCGCATCCGCCCGAGGATGCCGAGCAGGTTCTCGACGTGATGGCCGTACTCGTGGGCGATCACGTAGCCGATCGAGAACGTGCCGCCCTTGGCACCGAGCTGTCCTTCGAGCATGTCGTCGAAGAACGTCGAGTCGAGGTACACCCGCTGGTCCGGCGGGCAGTAGAAGGGTCCCATCGCCGCGGCGGCGGCTCCGCAGCCCGACGAGGTCTGGCCGGAGAAGACCCGAGTGCCGGCGGCGACGTACTGGCGGCCGGTCTGCTCGGGGTAGGTCCGCTCCCAGTAGTCCTGGACGGAGCGGGTGAACAGGGCGACCGCGCAGGTGTCGGAGGCGTTGGCGTCCGCGCCGGTCTCGCAGCGGGTGCCGCCGGTCTGGGAGCCGGAAGAGCCACCGTCGTCGGAGAGCAGCCCGCCGATGCCGTTGCCGGTGCACTGGCTCAGGACCAGGAAGACCACGATCACGACCACGGTGCCCAGGCCGATCTTGCCGCCACCGCCGCTCGGCATCGGGAAGCCCGACCCGCCACCGGACCTGCCCCTGCCGCCGACGTCCTCGAACTCCGAGGAGTCCACACGTGCCTTCGAGTTGAACCGCATCGCGCTGTGCTCCTCCCCGGGGTCCTCCGTGCTCGGCCACTCTGCTCGCTCCGTAGACTAGACCTCTTGTGATCACCGCCCACCGCATCGAGGTCCGTGCCGGAGCCCGCCTCTTGATGGCCGATGTCAGCTTCCGGGTCGGGCCCGGCGACCGGATCGGGCTGGTCGGCCGCAACGGCGCCGGCAAGACCACGATGACCAAGATCCTGGCGGGCGAGGGGCTGCCGGCCTCGGGCTCGGTCCAGATGACCGGCACGGTCGGCTATCTGCCTCAGGACCCGCGCACGGGCGACCTCGAGACGCTGGCGCGCGACCGGATCCTGTCGGCGCGTGGCCTCGACGACGTCGTCCGCCGGCTCCGCGCCTCGGAGGCGGCGATGGGCGACGCCGACCCCGACGTCGCCGAGCGGGCGATGCGCAGGTACGCCGCCGCGGACGCCGCCCTCCACGCAGCCGGTGGGTACGCCGCCGAGGCCGAGGCCGCCCAGATCGCCGCGAGCCTGGGCATCGAGGAGCGGCTGCTCGGCCAGCCGCTGCGGACTCTGTCGGGCGGTCAGCGGCGCCGCGTGGAGCTGGCCCGGATCCTCTTCTCCGACGCCGAGGTACTCC
>CAZTHV010000387.1:0-3082 GCA_964613165.1 uncultured Marmoricola sp. | reverse complement strand
CCACGAAAGGCCCAGAGACCGGACACAGGATCAGGACTCACCACTGACAACGAGCCGCGCGAGCGCGGTGTTCCCGACGCTGTGCCCGCGCCGTCGGCATCGTTCCCGGCGCGTGGCCCAGGCACGGCGATAGGGTTCGATCACCGCGATCGAGGAGGCCGCCATCGTCACCGCACCAAAGCCCGCGAGCTGGACCCACTCCGAGGAGTACGTCGCCGAGGACGACATCCTGGCGACCGCCCGCACCCGCGCCGAGGAAGTCGGCGTGGTGCCGATCGGCGCCGGCGCCGGCGCGACCCTGCGCTTCCTGGCCTCCGTGCTCGACGCTCGCGCGGTCGTCGAGATCGGCACCGGCACCGGTGTCTCGGGGCTGTGGATGCTGCGCGGGATGCGCCCGGACGGCGTGCTGACCTCGGTCGACACCGAGGCCGAGCACCAGCGCCTGGCGCGGGAGACCTTCAACGACGCCGGCATCCCCGCCCAGCGCGCCCGGCTGATCCCCGGCGCGGCGCTGGAGGTGCTGCCCCGGCTGACCGACGGCCACTACGACCTGGTCTTCGCCGACGGCGACAAGCAGGAGTACCCCGACTACCTCCGCGAGGCGCTCCGGCTGCTCCGTCCCGGCGGCGTGGTGGCCTTCGACAACGCGCTCTGGCACGACCGGGTGGCCGACCCCGCCCAACGCGACCCGGACACCGTTGCGATCCGCGAGCTGGGCCGCGCCGTCGTCGAGCACGAGTCCCTCGTCCCCGTCCTCCTCCCGGTCGGCGACGGACTGCTCCTCGCCCGCAAGGTCTGGATCCCCGAGAGCTGAGCCCTTCAGGCAAGCTGCTCGAGCGGGTCGTAGGTCGACAGGCCCAACAGCCCGGCGACCCGCGTGACGTTGCTGTCGTGGGACACCACCACGACCTCGCCGACGACGAGCGCGGAGGCGAGGTGAATGGCGTCGAGGGTCTTGGCGTGCTCAGCGATGGACTCGGCGATGGCGAGGACCGCCTCGGTGAGCGACACCGTCCCGACGTGCCGCAGGATCAGCTCTCGTTCGGCGACCGGGAGCCCATCGCGTCGCAGCACACGAGTCAACTCGGTCCGCAGCAACCGCGACGACACCAACCCGTGCTCAGGCTGGCGGGTCACCAGGTCGAACCACTTCTCTGCCAGGGATGTGCCGCGAAGCGCATGGACGGCCACCGAGGTATCCAGATAGAACCGCGTCACCAGTCCGCGGCCAACTCAGCCAGCAATGCCTCGGTCTCCTCGTAGGTATGAAGATCCCGTCGAGGGCGAGCCGAGAGATCCGAGGGTCCCGGCTCGCCGGCCGGGATGATGGGCGACAGGCCCTCGGCGTCGGGTGGCACCAGCCTCGCGACGGGCCGGCGGTGCCTGGTGACCACGAAGGTCTCACCACCCTCGACGTCCTTCAACGCCGCCGTGGGGTTCTGCCGCAGCTCGGCCACGGTGATCGTCTTCATGTCGGACAGCCTACGACCAATGTCTACCTAGATCTATCTATCGCCAGCCGTGGACCGATGGGTCCACTGCTGACCAGCTCAGTAGCGGGCCGCCTCGGCGAAGCCGTCGGCGCCCTCGGCGACAGCCACGACCTCGCACTCCTCGATCAGGACGGGGGCGGAGCCGATCAGCTTCGAGCCGGGAGCGTCGGCGGCTCCCGCGGCGAAGGACTCCTGGAAGGCGGCGCGGGCGGCGGCGTCGACGAAGACGTAGCAGCCCTCGAACCACTCCCCCGAGCGCATTCGCCAGGTCTTGAAACGCAGTCCGGGCATCCCGGAGAAGCGCTCGTGGGAGGCGTCGGCGACATAGTCGGCCAGCGCCTGCTCGATGTCGTCGGGCGCCTCTGTCAGCGACCAGCGCACGGTCAGTCCAGCGGTCATCTCGATCCGATTCCTTCCACGGGGTCGGGTGACCCCAGCCAG
Source organism: uncultured Marmoricola sp. (assembly GCA_964613165.1). GTDB lineage: Bacteria > Actinomycetota > Actinomycetes > Propionibacteriales > Nocardioidaceae > Marmoricola. Next base: position 1,148 of record CAZTHV010000387.1, on the reverse strand, counting down.
TGCAGCAGCAGTCTCGGCCCGAAGCCGGTAGGGCCCGCGGTCCACTCGCCGTCGTCCTCGGGGGCGTCCCCCACCGAGGCGATGTCGAGGTGGGCCCAGGGCAGCCCGCCGGTGAAGGCCTGCAGGAACAGCGCCGCGGTGATCGCCCCGGCCTTGCCGGGCGCGTTGTCGGAGTCTGCGATGGGAGACGACAGCAGCCCGGCGTACTCCTGGGCCAGCGGCATCCGCCACAGCCGCTCCCCGGACGCCGCGCTCGCGGCGGCCAGTCGCTCCGCCAGCACCTCGTCGGTCGCGAAGTAGCCGCCCAGGTGCAGCCCCAGGGCGACCTTCATGGCGCCGGTGAGCGTGGCGACGTCGACCAGGAGGTCCGGGCGCACCTCGGAGACGGCGTAGGCGAGCGCGTCGGCGAGCACCAGCCGGCCCTCGGCGTCGGTGTTGGTGACCTCGGTGGTCCGCCCGCCCCAGTGCGTGATCACGTCACCGGGGCGCATCGCGTCGCCGCCGACAGCGTTCTCCGCCATCGGCACCAGCCCGGTGACCCGGACGGGGCAGTCGACCGCGGCGAGTCCGGCCATCGTGGCCAGGACCACGGCACCGCCGGTCATGTCACGCTTCATGGTGGTCATCGCCTCGGCCGGCTTGATCGACAGACCACCGGTGTCGAAGGTGATCCCCTTGCCGACCAGCACCACGTGCGGAGTACGCCGGCCCGCCCGGCGTGGCGTGTAGTCCAGCCGCACCAGCAGGGGCGGGGACGCCGAGCCTCGGCCGACCGCGAGGATGCCGCCGAAGCCCTCGGCGGCGAGCCGCCGCTCGTCCCACACCTGGGAGGAGAGCCCAGCATCGGCCGCCAGCTCCTCGGCCCGCGCGGCCAGCCAGGCGGGACTCTTGACGTTCGACGGGACCGTCGCGAGCGCCCGCGACCGCCAGCCCGCGCCGGCGATCGCCTCCGCGCGGTCCAGGAGGCCGGCATCGACCGGGGAGCCGGCCAGCACCACGCGGCGGACCGGAGGCGTGCCGAGGTCCTCGGTGCGCAGGCTGAAGCGGAAGGAGCCGAGCATCATGCCGGCCACGAAGGCGGTCAGCCCCGCCTCGGGATCGGACTCGGCCGCGGCGTGCACGGAGCTGACCACCACCTCGGCGCCGGC
>CAZTHV010000386.1:0-3093 GCA_964613165.1 uncultured Marmoricola sp. | reverse complement strand
GTGATGCACGGCATGAACGACGACGTGAACATGCGCCATTACGGCGCGCTCACCAAGGCGATGCCGATCACCTTCGTCACCTTCGCGATCGGCTACCTGGCGATCCTCGGCGTACCGCCGTTCTCCGGCTTCTGGTCCAAGGACAAGATCATCGAGACCGCGTTCGCCGACAATGCCATCGTCGGGGTCGCGGCCCTGCTGGGCGCCGGCATCACGGCGTTCTACATGACCCGGCTGATGCTGATGACCTTCTTCGGCCGCAAGCGCTGGGAGAAGGGCGTCCACCCGCATGAGTCGCCGCGGGTGATGACGGTGCCGCTCATCGCTCTCGCCGCGCTCTCCGCCGTCGCCGGCGTACTGCTGATCGGCGACTGGATCGTGGAGTGGCTGGCCCCGGTCGTCGGCGAGGCCGGCGAGCACCACCTCGGCGTACCGGCCTGGGTCTTCAGCCTGATCGTGCTCGCCGTCGTGGCGGTCGGCATCGCGATCGCCTGGCAGCTGGTCGGCCAGCGGCAGATCCCCAAGCGGGCGCCGGAGAAGGTCTCCTTCGTGACTCGAGCGGCGCGCGCCGACCTGTACGGCGACGCCTTCAACGACGAGGTGATCGTCAAGCCGGGAACGGCGGCCATCCGCGGGCTGGCGGCCTTCGACGACGGCGTCGTCGACGGCACGGTGATGGGCACCAGCTCGGCGTTCGCGGCGCTCTCCAGTCGCATGCGGCTGGTGCAGAACGGCTACGTCCGCTCCTACGCCCTGGCGCTGCTCGGCGGCGCGACCCTGATCCTGCTGATCCTCCTGGCGGTGAACGCGGCATGACGGACTTCCCTGTGTTGAGCGTGATGCTCGCGGTGCCGATGATCGGCGCCGTGGTGCTCGCGCTGGCCCCGGCGCGGACCTCCGACAAGGCCGTGAAGACTGCCGCTCTGGCCGTCTCCGTGCTGACCCTGGCCATCGGCATCGCCCTGGCGATCGCCTACAAGCCCGACGGCGGGATGCAGTTCACCGAGACCCACCAGTGGATCTCCTCCTTCGGTGCCCACTACGCACTCGGCGTGGACGGCATCGGGCTGAGCCTGGTGATGCTGACCGCGATCCTCACGCCCGTCGTGCTGCTCGCGTCCTGGAACGACGCCGAGGGTGGCCGCTGGTCGGTCAAGGCCTTCTTCGCCTGGATGCTCGCCCTGGAGGCCCTGTCGATCGGCGTCTTCGCCGCCACCGACGTGTTCCTCTTCTACGTCTTCTTCGAGGCCACGCTGATCCCGGTCTACTTCCTGGTGGGCGGGTACGGCGGTCCGCGGCGGGCCAAGGCGGCGATGAAGTTCCTGATCTACTCGCTGCTGGGCGGACTGATCATGCTCGCCGCGGTGATCGGCCTCTACGTCGAGTCGGCCCAGGACGGCGGAGGCGGCTCGTACCTGCTCTCCGACCTGACCGGGCTCGACCTGAGCACGGGTGTCGGCCGCTGGCTCTTCCTCGGCTTCTTCATCGCGTTCGCGATCAAGGCACCGATGGTGCCGGTGCACACCTGGCTCCCGGACACCACCGAGCAGGCCACGCCGGGCACGTCGGTGCTGCTGGTCAGCGTGCTGGACAAGATCGGCACCTTCGGGATGATCCGCTTCTGCCTGGAGCTCTTCCCGGAGGCGTCGAAGTGGGCGACGCCGACGGTGGTGGTGCTGGCGGTCATCAGCATCATCTACGGCGCCTTCATGGCGATCGGCTCGGACAACATCCCGCGCCTGATCGCCTACACCTCGGTGTCGCACTTCGGCTTCATGGTCCTGGGCATCTTCGTGCTGAACAGCCAGGGCCTGGCCGGTGCCAGCCTCTACATGTTCAACCACGGGCTCTCCACGGCGGCGCTCTTCCTGGTCACCGGGTTCCTGATCTCCCGGCGCGGGTCGGCGCGGATCTCCGACTTCGGCGGCGTGGAGAAGGTCGCTCCGGTCCTGGCCGGGCTGTTCCTGGTTGCCGGGCTGTCCTCGCTGTCGCTGCCCGGTCTCTCGCCGTTCGTCTCGGAGTTCCTGGTGACCGTCGGAGCCTTTGCGCACAACAAGGTGCTCGCCGCCTTCGCGGTGACCGGCATCATCTGGGCTGCGATCTACATCCTGCTGATGTACCAGCGCACGATGACCGGACCCACCCGCGACGAGGTCGCCGGCATGAAGGACCTCAACCGGCGCGAGGTCACCGCGCTGGCGCCGCTGGTGCTGCTGATCGTCGTGCTCGGCTTCTTCCCGAAGCCGCTGCTCTCGGTGATCAACCCCGCCGTCGACCACACCATGACCAGGGTCGGCGTCCACGACGCCGCTCCCACGGTCGCCGAGGAAGGGGCCCACGAGTGACCTTCACCGCTCCGCACATCGAGTACTCCCTGGTCTCGCCGGTCCTGATCATGCTCGGCGTCGCGGTGGTGGGCGTCCTGATCGAGGCCGTCGTACCCCGTCCGCGCCGGTTCGCCGCCCAGCTGACCGTCGCCCTCGCCGGGGTGGTCGCCGCGATCGCCGCGACCGTCTACGTGCTCAACAAGCTGCATCCGCGCGCCGACAACCCCAAGGCCGGCTTCGTGGTCGCCATGGACTCCCTGGCCCTCGACGGTCCGACGCTCTTCGGCTGGCTGATCGTCCTGGTGCTGGGCCTGCTCGGCGTCCTGCTCTTCGCCGAGCGGAGCCTGGAGGGCGGGGTCACCGCCTTCGCCGGCCAGGCCGCCGCGCTGCCCGGCACCGAGGCGGAGCGCCAGGCGTCGGCCAAGGGCCTGGAGCACACCGAGATCTTCCCACTGCTGTCCTTCGCCATCGCGGGCATGCTGATGCTCCCGGCGGCCAACGACCTGCTGACCATGTTCGTCGCCCTCGAGGTGCTCTCGCTGCCGCTCTACCTGCTCTCCGGGCTGGCCCGGCGCCGCCGGCTGCTGAGCCAGGAGGCGGCGTTGAAGTACTTCATGCTCGGCGCGTTCAGCTCCGGCTTCCTGGTGTACGGCATCGCCCTCACCTACGGGTACGCCGGGTCGATGCAGTACTCCCACATCGCCGAGGCGGTGGCCGCCGGCAGCGGCAGCCACGCGCTGCAGCTCGGCGGCATGGGTCTGATGGC
>CAZTHV010000385.1:0-3133 GCA_964613165.1 uncultured Marmoricola sp. | reverse complement strand
TGTACATCGTCGGGTAGGGGCCGCGCAGGAACGGCGTGAGCCCGGGCCAGGTGTCCAGCGCGTCGAGGCCGGCGAGATGCTCTGGGCCGTAGACCGGGAGGACCGGGACGCCCTCCGGCGACTCCCAGGGCTCCCCGTCGGCGGGGGTCATGGCCGCGGTGGCTCCGCCGTCGAGCGGCAGGCCGGCGAAGCTGGTCGGGATACTCATCCGAGCCTCTCCCTCGTACGGGTCAGGAAGTCCAGGGCGTCCAGTCCCATCGCGCAGGTGTCGTCGACCTCGATGCCCTCGAGGACCTGGCCGGCGAGGATGACCCAGCCGGCCCCGGCCTCGCGAAGAGCGGCGATCAACGGGGCGCCCCACTCGGCGTACGCCGCGTCGGCGCCGGTCAGGCAGACCACGGCCGGCGAGCCCGCCTCGCGGTAGGCGGCGACGACGGCGTCGACGTCCTCGGCACGGCCGGGATTGATCGTGGTGATGCCGCCCGCGGCGAAGAGGTTGGCGGCGAACGTCGCCCGGGCGGTGTGCGCCGCGACGGTGCCCATGGTGGCCAGGAAGACCGGGGCGGCCGCGGGGGCATCGCGCAGGGCCTCGAACGCGTGCCCGTAGGAGCGCACGTCCCAGGCGCCCTCGGGGTGCGGCTCTCGCGCCGGCAGCGTCTCGGGCAGGTTGGGGAACTCCGAGAGGCCGGTGATCGGCCGCCTGCGGCGGGCGACCTGGCGGTCGCGCTCGGCGACGACCCCGTCGATGCGGCCGCGCAGCGATCCGTCCGCCAGCGCCGCCTCGATGCCGCCGGCCTCGTCGATCCGGCCGAGCTCGGCCCAGGCGGCGACGGCGAGATCGTCGGTGAGCCGCTCGACGGCGTAGGCCCCGCCGGCCGGGTCGGTCACCCGGGCGACGTGGGACTCGTGGATCAGGAGCGAGGAGGTGTTGCGGGCGATCCGGCGGCCGAAGGCGTCGGGCACGCCCAGCGGGGAGTCGAACGGCAGCACGGTGACCGCGTCGGCTCCGCCGACACCGGCAGCGAAGGCGGCCACGGTGGTGCGCAGCATGTTCACCCACGGGTCGTACTTGCTCATCATCGGCCGGCTGGTGACGGCATGCTGGCGCTGCGTCGCCTCCTCGGCCATCCCTGAGGACTCGAGCCCGGAGAGCTCGAGGACCCGGCTCCACAGCCGCCGCGCCGCCCGGAGCTTGGCGATCGTCGGGAACTGCTCGTCGGTGGCGGCGTACCGGAACTCCAGCAGGGCACTGGCCTCGGTGACGTCGAGGCCGAGCTCCGGATCCTCGGTGAGCCGGCGCAGGTAGGCGATCCCGGTGGCGAGGGAGTAGGCCAGCTCCTGGGCGTCGGAGGCGCCCAGGTCGTGGACCACGGTCGCGTCGACCACCATGGCGCGGACGCCCGCCTCGCGGGCCAACCGGACGATCGGCGGGAACTGCTCGGCGGCCGCAGGGGGACCGCCGGCGCGGACGGCGTCGCCGATGGGGTCGGCGCCGAGATTGGAGTCGGGGTGCAGCGACTGGCCGGCGGCGAGCGCGACCAGAGCCCGCGCCGCCGCGAGAGAGGCCCCCGGCGCGTCGAGGACGACGGGCGCGACGTCGAGCATCACCCCGGCGAGCGCCGTGCCCAGATCGGCATCCGGGCTGCCCGCACGGACCCACAGCGAAGTGGCCCCGCCGTCGAGCTCGGCCAGGGCGTCGTCTCGCGCGGCCGCACCGCGCTCACTCTCGACCAGTACCCGGATGTCCCACGCTCCCACGCGGCCCGGACGGCCCGCCGTCACCGCGCCGTCGAGCAGGCCGGGCGTGCCCAGCGGGCTCACCCCGATGCCGTCCAGGGTCCGTCGGGTCAGCCGCTCCCAGACGAGCGCGTCGGGATCGTCGGCACCGAGACGCCCGGACTTGCGCAGCACCGCCGCGGCGCTCCGCTCCCAGTCGGCGCGGGTATGGTCCGCTCCCTCCGGCGCGAGCGAGACCGCCGTGGCGACCCCGTCGGCTCGCACGGTCTCCTCGGGTGTGGTCATGTGGCGAACAATAGGTACGGCGCCGGCGCAGGGCTACCTCTGAGGACCTCGTGTGAGGCGTTCCACGCGGCTCGGCGCGGCGGGCCAGCCGGTACCAGCCGGTAACCGGAGGTATGTCACACTCCCGCCCGCCATCACCGCCCTGAGGTGGCGGTACGGTGACCACCGTGGCAACGCAAATCTCCGGCCCGACCCTGGTGAAGGGCGCACGGGCGACCCGCAGCACGATCTTCCTCAAGCTGACGATGGCGGTCAGCGGCATCGTCTTCGTCGGCTACGTGCTGCTGCACATGTACGGCAACCTCAAGGCGTTCGGCGGCGAGCTCGCCTTCAACGAGTACGCCGAGCACCTGCGGACCCTCGGGACGCCGATGCTGCCGTACGGCGGCTTGCTCTGGGTCATCCGCGCGATCCTGATCGTCAGCCTGGTCGTGCACGTGTCCTCGGCGGCGGTCCTGGCCGCCCGCGCCAGCCGCGCCCGGCAGCAGAAGTACGTGGTGAAGCGGAACCTGTCGTCCTCGCTGTCCTCGCGCACGATGCGCTGGGGCGGCGCTGCCCTCCTGCTCTTCATCGTCTGGCACCTGATCAACTTCACCATCGGCAAGGTCAACGTGACCGGCGGACCCACCAACAACCCGTTCGAGCTGGTCTACGACAGCTTCAGCACCTGGTGGCTGACGCTGATCTACCTGCTGGCGATGCTGGCGCTGGGCTTCCACCTGCACCACGGAGCCTGGAGCGCCGCCCAGACGCTCGGGCTGACCAACACGGCCCGCGCACGGCGCAACGCCAAGGCCCTCGGCTGGGTCCTGGCGGTCGTGATCGCCGGCGGCTTCTCCCTGGTCCCGCTCGGCATCCTCGTCGGCATCATCGAGAAGTAGGAGACGCGACAGACATGGCTGGCTCCACCCTGCACGACGGCCTCACCCCCCTCAACGGCGCGCCGGAGCAGAAGTCCGACGACGCCCGCGGCTACTACGTCCTCGGCGACAAGCTGGTCGACAGGATCGACCCGACCGGCCCGGTCAAGGACCGCTGGACGACGCGGAAGTTCGAGAACAAGCTGGTCAACCCGGCCAACCGCCGCAAGCTCGACGTCATCATCGTCGGC
>CAZTHV010000384.1:0-3140 GCA_964613165.1 uncultured Marmoricola sp. | reverse complement strand
CGGTGCGGCACGGACCCATGCTCGGCGCCCGGAACAGGTCGACGGTGTAGCGCGCCGGACGCAGGTCGTCGCGACCGGCCGCCGCGACCGCCCGCTCGACCTCACGGCCCAGCGCCCCGCTGGTCGCCACGCCGTGCATCTGGTCCTCTCTCCAGAGGCTGCGGGCGATGTCCTGCGGGATCAGCGCGTCGCCGTCGGCGACGAAGAGCGCGAACTCGGTCATATGCCCATTCTGGCAGGCGCCCTGACCGATCGGTCAGTCGCCCTCGCTCGCGGTGTGACAGACCGCCTCGACGTTGTTGCCGTCGGGGTCGCGGACGAAGGCGCCGTAGTAGCCGGCGTGGTACTCCGGCCACAGCCGCGGCTCGTGCAGCGACTCCGCGCCGAGGCCGACAGCGGCGTCGTGGAAGGCCCGCACATGAGCAGCGTCGGCGGCGGCGAAGGCGATGTGGTTCTCCCGGTTGGCCGGCATGTCGTCGTACCGGCCGATCCAGAAGTCGGGCTTGCCGGCGGCGCCGTAGCCCACGGCGACGTCGAAGTCCATCTGCCGGGTGAAGCCGAGAGTGGCGAGCACCGTGTCGTAGAAGCGCTTGGACGCGTCCAGGTCCGCGCAGTTGATGCTGAAGTGATCGATCATGGCTCCATCGTGAACCCCGGCACCGACAACGCGCGATCCCGATCACCAATCTCTCGATGTCAAGAATCTTTGTCGCTACGCTGAGGGAATGACGGAGCCGGACGAGGTCGATGAGCTGGTCGTCGCCTGGCAGCGCGAGCGGGCCGACCTGGACCTGGCGCCGGTCGAGGTGTTCAGCCGGATCGAACGGCTCTCCCGGCTGCTCGACCTCGCCCGGCGGGAGGCCTTCGCCGTCCATCACGTCGAGCTCTGGGAGTTCGCCGTGCTCGCCGCGCTGCGGCGGGCCGGGGAGCCCTACCAGCTCAGTCCCGGGCGCCTGCTCCGGGCGACCATGGTCACCAGCGGGACGATGACCAACCGGATCGACCGGCTCAGCGAGCGCGGCCTGGTGCGACGCTCCCCCGACCCGGCCGATCGACGCGGCGTCGTGGTGACCCTCACCGAGGCGGGCCGGAGCACCGTCGACGGCGCCTTCGAGACGCTGATCGACCGCGAGCGCGAGCTGCTCGCCGAGCTCTCCGACACCGACAGGACCCAGTTGGCCGGCCTGCTCAAGCGGCTGATGCGACCACTGGGATAGCCACTGCGCGGCTCAGCGTGGCTCGCCGGTGACGGCCAGCCCGACGCCGAGGCCGATCATCGACAGGCCGCCCGCACCACCGACGGCCGCACCACGGCGCGGGGAACGGGCGAACCACTCCCGCAGCTGGCTGGCGAGCAGCGCCCAGAGGCTGTCGGAGAGGATCCCGATCGTGAAGGCGAGCAGGCCGAGCAGCAGCATCTGCAGTTGGACGTGCCCCGCTCCCCGATCGACGAACTGCGGCAGCATCGCGCCGAGGATCATGAAGCCCTTGGGGTTGGTGACCCCGACGACGTACCCCTGCCGCATCGCCCGCCGGACCGTCAGGCCGCCGGTGGCGCCGGCAAGGTCGGCCATCTGGAAGTCGTGGCGGCGGCGAAGCGCCTCGACGCCGAGCCAGATCAGGTACGCCGCCCCGGCGAGCTTGAGGACCATGAAGACCTCGATCGACTCCTGCACGATCACGCCCAATCCGACCGCCACCAGCACGACGACGGTGAGCAGCCCCAGCGAGTTGCCGGCGACGCTGGCCAGCGCCACGTGCCGGCCGTAGGCCAGCGCCCGCCCGATCACGAAGACCACACTCGGGCCGGGGATCGCGATCAGGATGAGCGCCGCGACTCCGAAGGCGACTGCCTGGTCGGTGGAGATCATGCGGCAACGCTACTCACCCTTCCAGCGCTTCAGCCGCCTCCAGCCACTCGGCCTCCAGACCATCCTTCTCCGCGGCCAGGGTGCGCAACTCCTCCGACAACGCCGCCAGCCGCTCGTAGTCGCTGGCGAGCGTGGCGATCTGCTCGTTGAGCTCGGCTTCCCGGGCGGCGATCCGCTCCAGCTGCCTGTCGATCCGGGCGATCGTCTTGCGAGCCACGCGCTCCTCGGCGCTGCCCGCCTTGGCCTTGACCAGTGGGGCATCGACGGGCTCAGCCGGCGGGAGACGCTGATCGAGATCGGCCGTCTGCGCGCGGCGCAGCTCGAGGTACTGATCGACCCCGCCGGGCAGCAGCCCGATGCCGCCGTCGCCCAGCAACGACCAGATCGAGTCGGTGACCCGCTCCAGGAAGTAGCGGTCGTGGGAGACCACGATCAGGGTGCCGGGCCAGCCGTCCAGGAAGTCCTCCAAGACGTTGAGGGTCTCGATGTCCAGGTCGTTGGTCGGCTCGTCGAGCAGCAGCACGTTGGGCTCGGCGAGCAGCAGCCGGAGCAGCTCGAAGCGGCGCCGCTCGCCGCCGGAGAGGTCGCCGAGCCGGGCGGTGAGCCGGTCGCCGGTGAAGCCGAACCGCTCCAGCAGCGCGGTCGCAGAGACCTCTCCCCCGCCGGCCGTACGGGTCACCCGGCGGATGTCCTCCACGGCGGCCAGCACCCTGGCCTCGGGATCGACGGGGGTGACGTCCTGGGTCAGGTAGGCGAGGACGACCGTGCGGCCGCGCTTGACCCGGCCGGCCGTCGGTGCCAGCGACCCCGCGATCAGGTTGAGCACCGAGGTCTTGCCGGCACCGTTGACCCCGACGATGCCGACCCGGTCGCCGGGCCCGAGCCGCCAGGTGGCGTGCCGCAGCAGCGTGCGATCGCCGCGCACGAGGTCGACGTCCTCGATGTCGACGACGTCCTTGCCAAGCCGCTGCGTGGCGAACCGCTCCAGCTCCAGCCGGTCGCGCGGCGGTGGCTCGTCCTCGATCAGCGCGTTGGCGGCGTCGATGCGGAACTTCGGCTTCGACGTGCGCGCCGGAGCGCCGCGGCGCAGCCAGGCCAGCTCCTTGCGGACCAGGTTCTGCCGGCGGGCCTCGCTCGCCGACGCCTGCCGCTGCCGCTCCGCCTTGGCCAGCACGTACGCCGCGTAGCCGCCGTCGTAGCCGTCGACGACCCCGTCGTGCACCTCCCAGGTGCTGGTGCAGACCTCGTCGAGGAACCAGCGGTCGTGCG
>CAZTHV010000383.1:0-3157 GCA_964613165.1 uncultured Marmoricola sp. | reverse complement strand
AACACGGCCAGGCCGGCCGCTCCGAGACCGCCGAGGATCAGCAGTCCCGCCGAGCTCGAGCCATGGCTGTCGACCTCCGCACCCGCCGCGGTCGCCTCGATCACGTCCACCTCGGGTGCGGCGGCGGCCTCCGCTGGTCCGGTGGTCGTCGCCGCGTTCTCCTTGGTCTTGCCGGCCTTCTCGGCGGCCTTCTTGCCGGCCTTCTTCGCGTCGCCGGCTCCGGCGACCGGAGCCGCCTCCTCGGTGGCCGTGGTCGACGGCGTCACCGCCTGGCTCTGGCTCGTCGCCGGAGTCTTGGCCTTCGTCGTGGAGCCCTTCGCCGTGGACGCCTTGGTCGTGGAGCTCTTCGTGCCGCCGGAGGACTTCGGCGGGACGCTCGGCTTCGTGGACGGCGTCGAGCCGCCCTGGCTGCCCTTGGACTTCTTGGCCAGCCAGTCCTTGTAGCCGGTTGCCCGGTCCCACTCCGTCCACGGGATCGACTGCCCGTCGGCGTACCGGACCCGATTGTTGTCGAAGTCGAACCAGGCGCCCGGGATATAGGTGCAGGCCTCGTCGTCGTACCCGGGCAGGGTGTCCTCGCCGTCGGTGTAGGTCTTGCCGTCATCGCCCTTGACGGTGATCGGGCGAGGGTTGTCGGCGGGGTTGGTGATCGCGTGGGCGGCCGGGCCGAGAGCGACGCCGGCACCGACGAGCGCGGTGGCGGCCAGGGTGAGGATGGTGCGCTTCATGATCTCTCTCCTGTTGGGTGGGGGTCGGGTGTGACGGGGGTGAGCTCGAGGTCGCTGGCGGTCTCCTCCTCGAAGACCGCGCGGCCCTCGAAGATCTCGTCGTCGAGCAGACCGGTCTGGCGGGCCACGACGGTGGCGCTCACGGCCGCGGCGGTGACGTTGGTCGCCGTGCGGGCCATGTCGGCGATCGTGCTGATCGGCAGCGTCACGGCGACGAACTCCAGCGGTAGCCCGGCGGCCGCGAAGACGGTCGCGGCGGCGACCGTGGCGGTGCCGGGCACGCCGGCCGTGCCGATCGAGACCAGGACGCCGAGGATCGCCAGCACGACGTAGTCCTGCGGGGTGTAGGGGATGCCGTAGGCGTTGATGCCCCAGACCGCGATCAGGATCGGCCAGATCCCGGCGCACCCGGGCATGCCGATGGTGGTGCCGAGCGGCGCGGTGAAGTGCGCGATCTCCGGATGCACGCCGACCCGGCGGGTGAGCACGTCCGTGGTCACCGGCAGGGTGCCGACGCTGCTCTGCGTCGAGAACGCCGTCAGCTGAGCCGGCACGAGCTTCCTGAAGAACGCGATCGGCCGAACGTCGGCGAAGACCCGGAGCAGGACGGCATTGACCAAGAACGTGTCCACCGCGCAGACGGCCCAGGTGAGCCCGAGCAGGCCGAGCAGCGACCAGAACGTGTCCTGCAGGTCTGCGGTCCCCGCGACCGCGGTGGCGGTGAGGGCGACGATGGCGTACGGCGTCAGGCCGATCACGTAGCCGACCGCCTTGAAGATCACCAGGCGCAGCGACTCGACCAGCTCCCGGAACGGCCGCACGCCGTCCGGGTCGCGATCGGCGAGCGCGAGGTAGGCCACGGCGACGGTGACCGCGATCAGGATGATCGGGATGATGTTGTTCGCGGCCAGGTCCCCGACCACGTTGGTGGGGAAGAAGTCCACGACGACGTCGGTGAACCGCTGCACCGAGTTCTCCAGCACCGACAGCTGCTCGCCGCCGAGCGACTCGCTCACGCCGGTCCCGGTGCCGGACGCGAGTCCGAACCCGAGGGCGAGCAGGACGGCGATGGCGTTGGTGAGCAGCAGCCACCCGATCGAGCGCAGCCCGATCGAGCGGAGCTTCACCAGGCTGCCCAGCGAGACGATGCTGGAGACGATCGCGATCAGGATCAGCGGCGCCACCGACGCCAGCAGCACGCTGAGGTAGATCCGGCCGATCGGCTCGACGTACTCGACGTGGGAGCGGGCGGCGAGCCCGATCGGGATGCCCGCGGCGAGCGCGATCAGGGTCAGCGCGCTGAAGTTCACTCGCCGGCGCCTGAGCAGATGCAGCCCGAGGCAGACGAGGGCGACGACCGCGAGCGCGGCCAGGTCCGGCCACTTCACTGGCAGACCGTCCTTTCGAAGGGTTCCGAGATAGCAATGTTTTTATACTGGATTACTAGACATTGATGTCAATTGCGTCTCGTTGATTGAGATAGGTATCTCATTCTTTGGAACAGGTAGGGCACGGATCAGGTTTCGCCCGGGCCGGATCCGGGTAGGACACACACGTCAGTCCGTCCCCTCCACACCCCAGCGGACTACCCCTCCTGGGCGCGCCTCCGTCGGATCCCGACGGGGGCGCCGCCGTACCGTCACGATCCGGAGTCGGTGTAGTCGCCGCCGGAGACACCGAGAGGAGCTTCCTCGGCAGCGCATGCGCGTGGGTGACGCCGCGCGACCCGGGCACGGCTGCGGCCCGAGAACGGCGAAGGGAGAGGCGCATCGCCTCTCCCTCTCCAAGGTATAGCCGAGGTGGGGGCTTGCGGCAAGGCCCCGGTGGTGACGCAGAATCGCGGGTCCGACGACAGGAGCCCGATGCCCGACACCAGCTCATCCAGCTCATCCAGTGCCTTGCCCAGTGCGTTCGACCTGCCCGCCCACCGTGCCGCCAAGGGCGACCCGGCGCTCATCGCCGGCGACGAGGAGCACTTCGCGCTGGTCGAGCAGAGCCTGGAGCGGTCCGTTGCCGATCTGACCGAGCGCCTCGACGCGGCCCGCCGCTCACCCGGCGGCACGGGGCAGCAGGCGCTGGAGCGGGACCAGGAGGTCCACCGGCTGACCGCACGACTGCGGCTGCTGCGCCGGTTCGGGCTCGACCTCTGCCTCGGTCGCGTCGTCCCGGCGGACGGCTCCGGGGCTGGCCGTGGGCCGGCGTACGTCGGCCGGCTCGGGCTCACCGACAGCGCCGGCCGGCGGCTGCTGATCGACTGGCGTTCGCCCGCCGCCGAGCCCTTCTTCGCCGCCACGCATGCCGATCCGATGGGGCTGGCGAGCCGCCGGAGGTACCACTGGACGCGCGGCCGGATCAGCGACTACTGGGACGAGGTCTTCACCCCCGACGGCCTCGTGGGCAACGCCGCCCTGGACGACCAGTCCGCCTTC
>CAZTHV010000382.1:348-3167 GCA_964613165.1 uncultured Marmoricola sp. | reverse complement strand
GACTGGTCGACGGCGCCGAAGTGCAGCAGCACCCGACCGCCGGCCGGAGGAGTCGGCGGGTCGATGGTGCGGCGGTACCAGAGCCACTCGTCGGGCTGGAGCTGCCGGCCGACCCCGGAGAGGGGCGCCTCGGGGGAGAAGGGCACCACGATCTCGCCGTCCCAGCTGGCCGGCCCGTCCTCGCCGCCGAAGGCGTACTGCCAGCGGCCGTTGAGGCTGACCCAGCCGTCGTCCGCGCGGCGCAGCTGGGGTCGCGGGTGCTCCGGCAGCGGCCGGTCCGGATCCAGGTCACGCCCCCAACGGGTCAGCACGAGCCCGGAGTCTAGGCCGTGGCCTCAGCGGGCGAGGTTGCCGATGGGGGCGATCACCGTGCCCGCCTCCTCGCAGACCCAGTGCGGGTCGGGCCCGCCGAGATCGGGGTCGACGTAGAGGGCGTGGGTCGCCTTCTCGCACAGCGGGCAGAGCGGCCAACGGCCACTGGTCTCCAGCAGCGCGTCCTGGACGTCCTGGGCCACCAGCCCGACGACGTACGCCCGGCCGGCCGGCCATTGGTCGACCCACCAGGCCCGCTGCGAGACCGCGTCCTCCAGGAGCGAGACAACGGCGGCGTCGGCCACCCCGGTCGCCTGCAGATCGTGCAGCACCAGCGCTCGAGCTGTCACGGCTGGATGGTCCACGTCGCCTATTGTGGCCGCCGGTGGCAACCCAGCCGGATCCTCGCGTTCGGTGGACACCGGAGGGCGGACAGGGGATCGTGGTGAGCTGGTCTCGGGAGCGCAACAGCAGAGGGAGCAGGATGAGGCGGATCGTGGCGGTGGCCCTCACCGCGATGCTGGCGACGACGCTCGCGGGCCTGCCATCGAGCGCGTCGGGTGCCGGCAGTGCCGTGACGGGCCAGGCGACCGCCTCGTCCGCACCCACGCTCAGCTCCTGGCGCGCCTGCTCCACCGGGATCGAGTGCGCCGACCTGACTGTCCCGCTCGACTACGCCAAGCCCGGCGGCCAGACCATCCGGCTCGCCGTGAGCCGCAAGGTGCACTCGGGGCCGGCCGGCTCCTACAAGGGCGTGCTGCTGACCAACCCGGGCGGTCCCGGTGGCTCCGGCCTCGGCATGGTGATGCTGGCCGAATGGGTGCCGTCCGGCGCCGGCAAGGACTACGACTGGATCGGCTTCGACCCACGCGGCGTCGGCAGCAGCAGCCCCTCGCTGCGCTGCGACTCGCGTCACTTCGGTCCTGACCGGCCCAACTACGTCCCGACGACGAAGAAGCTGATGCGCACCTGGCTCAAGCGCAGCAAGCGGTACGCCGCCGCCTGCGGCCGGAGCGCGGCGCGCCCACTGCTGGCGCACATGACCACCCGCGACACGGTCCGGGACATGGAGAGCCTGCGGATCGCGCTGAGCGCCCCGAAGATCAGCTTCTACGGCTTCTCCTACGGCTCCTACCTCGGCCAGGCCTACGCGACGGCCTACCCCGACAAGGTCGACAAGATGGTGCTCGACGGCATCGTCGACCCGACGACGTACTGGTACCGGGCGAACCTCCAGCAGGAGCGCGCCTTCGACCGCAACCTCAACGTGTTCTTCCGCTGGATCGCCAAGCACGACCGGGCGTACCGGCTGGGCACGAAGTGGCGGAAGATCCGGGCCGGCTTCGAGCGCGAGCTGCGCGCCCTCGACCGGCGCCCCGCCGCCGGCGGCAAGCTGGGTCCCGACGAGCTCACCGACGCGCTGGTCGGCGCGGGGTACTACGTCTACGACTGGCCGGTCATCGCGTCGGCGTACTCCACGCTGATCCGCAAGGGCAACGGCCGGCCGATGTTCACGATCTACCGCGACAGCAACATGGGCGACGACAACGGGTACGCCGTCTACAACGCGGTCCAGTGCACCGACCAGTACCGGCCGCCGTGGAAGAAGCAGAAGCGCGACGCCTGGCGGATCCACCGCAAGCACCCGTTCCTGGCCTGGGACAACACCTGGTTCAACGCGCCGTGCCTGACCTGGCCCGCGCCGTCTCGCGGCGTGCCGGCGATCAACGGCTCCGGGCTCGCCCGCCTTGGCACCAAGGTGCTGCTGATCAGCGAGACCCGGGACGCGGCGACTCCGTTCTCCGGCGCGCTGCGGATGCGCTCGATGTTCCCGACCGCCTCGCTGATCGCGGGCGTGAACGGCACGACCCACGCCGGCTCGCTCTCCGGGGTCGCCTGCGTGGACAACGCCATCGCCCGCTATCTGCTCAACGGCACCGTGCCTGCTCGCCGTTCGGGCAGCGGCCCGGACCTGCGCTGCCCCAAGGTGCCCCCGCCGCCCGCGGTGAAGAACGCCCGGGTCGCCACCGGCGGCATCCCGCTCCCGCTCCGCGAGGCCCTCCTCACCCGCCAGCGTCCGGGGCTGTAGCAGCTGACCGGCTCGCCGTAGCAGGGACCGGTGCGACCTACCGGACCCGCACCGGTAGGGCGCGGTCGGTCCTGGTGCCGTTGCCGAGCTGGCCGAAGCCGCGCCAGCCCCAGCAGAGCTGCCTCGCAGTGCTCTGCAGGGAGCGCGACTGCTTGGGGGCGGCTTGCGCCGGAGCGCCGACGCTCACCAGAAGAGCCGCCAGCATGGCGATCGAGGCGCCGGTCGCGATCAGAGCCCGGACGAACGACAACGCAATGGCCATCGAAGAATCACCCCACCATGACGAGCGCAAGACGGCCAGATAGCCGATCTCGTTCGCGGGCGTGGCAGTCTGCCAACGCCCGGCGAGTCCCTCGGGCCCGTGGCGACCGTCCCGGGCCCAGGTGGCCAGGAGGCTCAGACCTCGTCGAGGCGATCC
>CAZTHV010000382.1:0-338 GCA_964613165.1 uncultured Marmoricola sp. | reverse complement strand
CGAATAGGTCTCAGGTCTCTTTCTCGTCGAGGCGGTCGAGGTCGGCGGCGTCGAGGATCCGATAGGCGTAGCCCTGCTCGGCCAGGAAGCGCTGGCGGTTCTGGGCGAAGTCGGCGTCGACGGTGTCGCGGGCGACCAGGGCGTAGAAGCGGGCGGTGCGGCCGTCGGCCTTGGGTCGCAGCAGGCGGCCGAGGCGCTGGGCCTCCTCCTGGCGGGAGCCGAAGCTGCCGGAGACCTGGATGGCGACGGCGGCCTCGGGCAGATCGACGGAGAAGTTCGCCACCTTGGAGACCACCAGCAGGTCGATCTCGCCGGAGCGGAAGCCCTCGAAGAGCTGC